>NZ_JBFAJA010000059.1:0-13361 GCF_040654975.1 Dactylosporangium sp. NPDC050588
GGCTTTGATTCGGAGCATGGGAACTCCACTTCGATCACATGGTTGCCTCGAGGGGGCGGGCGGGGCCCGTGAGGCGTCGCGGCGCGCATCCGGCGGGCGACGGCCGCGGCGCTCGCGTCGGCCGGGTCGACCCGCCACCAGCCGACCGGTCCCTCCCAGCGGGTGGCGTACTGGGCGAGCAGGGTCGTCTTTCCCGCACCGGCCGGCGCCACCACGAGGGCGAGCGGCCGGGTCCGCAACGCCGCGAGCTCGTCGAGCAGCCGCCCCCGGACCAGGCCCAGCCGCTCGGCGCTGTGCAGGCCATCCATCACCGCCACCGGTCTCCGTCCGTCGGAACGCCGATACCAACCGTGTCCGCCGTGAGCTATACAAGCGGTACGCGGCCAGATGCGGAAGGTGTCAGACGGAAAGGTGTCCCCTTGGACGCGGTACACATCCGAGTGACGGAGACCGCGGAGGGCATCGACCGGCTCCGCCGCGAGATCGCCGCGTGGACCGACCAGCGCCGCGCCCGCGACCCGCGCCGGCAGTTCCACACGGCATTGACCAGCATCGACGACACCCTCGGCGGTGCCGCCGAACGGGTGGCCGCCGCGTTCCCGGCCGCCGCGACCGGCACCCCCGGCGAGATCTTCGACGCGTGCCGCCGGTTCGAGGGCCGCGCCGCGCTCGTGCGCCGCCTGTGGAGCTGGTACGCGGCCAAGTTCGACCAGCGCGACGACCCGGCCCACCGCCGCGCGCTCGCCGCCGCCGACGAGGTCGCCTGGAGCGTCCACGCCGGGCTCGTCCGCGGCGCGCTCGCGCACGGCCTGCCCGTGCCGCCGTCGCCGGCGCCGCTGCCGTTCCTCGACCCGGTGCAGGCGCCCGAGGCGACGCCCCGCGACGCGCCACCGGCCGCGCTGCGCCCCGACAGCGCCGATGACCTTCTGGCGGTGCTGCTCGCCAGGCTTCCGGTGCCGACCGTGGCGCTGCCCGCGGGTGCCGCCTGGGCGCCGTGGACCCTGGTGCTGCTCGGTCACGAGGTCGGGCACCACCTGGAGCACGACCTGCTGCCCGGCGGGGCGCTGCGCGAGCGGGTCCGCACGGCCGTCGGCGCGGCCGGCGGCGACGACGCGGCGTCGTGGGGCGGCTGGAGTCACGAGCTCTTCGCCGACCTGGCCGGGCTCGTCACGATGGGCGCGGCGTCGGCGGCGGCGCTGGTGCCGTTCGAGCTCGGTGGCGGCCCGTCGATGCTGGACCGCGGCCGCGGGCGGTACCCGGCGCCGCTGGTCCGCCTCACCGTCCTGTCCGCGCTCGCGGACCGCCTCGGCCTGCCGCCCGTCGGTGTCCCGCTGGGCGACCCGCCCGCCACCGACCGGCGCGCCGCCGCGATCCGCCGCGACCTGGGCCGCGTGACCGGCGTCGTCGACGCGCTGCTCGGTCCGCTGTGCGGGCCGGTCGGCCTCGCGGACCTCGCCGGCTTCGACCCGTCCGAGCACCACCCGGGCGGCACCGTCGACCTGCGCGCGGGGCTGCTGCTGCGCGGCGACGGCGCGGCGGGGGAGTCCGGCCCGCGGGCCGTGCTCGGGTACGCCGCGGCCGGCCACGTCGCCCGTTCGCGGCTCACCGACCCTGCCGCGGTGCGCCGCCTCGCCGACACGACCCTCGACGTGATCACCGCCTGCGCCGAGCCCGGCCTGCGCGACGCGGGTCCGGCCGCGCCCGCCGGCGCCGCCGCGCTCGCCGCCGAGCTGGCGGCACTGCTGCTGCGGGACGAGCCGTGACCGCGCTGCGGATCCTCGTCGACGTCGCCCGCGACCCGGCCGGCGACGGCTGGACCGTGCGCCTGACGAGCCCCGGGCAGCCCGGCTGGTCATGGCCGGTGCCGGGCGCGCCGCCGCGGCGGATGCGGGCGGGCACCCACGCGGGCCGCCGGGTCCCGCTGCCGGACCCTGACTGGTGCACGGGCGGGCCCGACCACTCGTTGTGCTGCGCCGCGACGGCCGAGTCGGTGGCCCGGGCGGTGGCCGCCATGGCCGTCCGCGTCGGCGCCACGACCGGCGCCGCCCTCGGTGGCCTCCTGCACGCCGCGCTCCTCGGCCCGGCCGGCCCCAGTGCCCCCGGCGCCGGCGGTGGCGCGGCGTGGGCGGCGATCGGGGACCTCGTCGCGCTGCACCCGGGCGCGCCGCTGGAGCTGGCACTGCGGTGGCCGGTGGGGGACGCCGACCTCAGCGGGCTGCCGTGGGAGCTGCTGCACGACGGGCGGCGGTTCCTCGCCACGTCCGTCGGTGGGGCGCCCGTCGCGGTCACCCGGGTCCTGGCCGGCACGCGGGGCACGGCCGAGCCGCTGCGGGTGCCGCCGCGGGTGCTGTTCGTCGTGGGGACCGCCGCGACCGACCTGCGGGTCCGGCCCGGGGCCGAGATCGCCGGGCTGCTGCGCGCCGTCCGGCAGGCGGGCGCCCGCATCCACTACCGGATGCTGCACGACGCCAGCCCCGACCGGCTCGAGGCGGCGATGGAGACGTTCCGGCCCGACGTCGTGCACATCATCGCCCACGGCGGGACCGGGCCGCACGGGCCGTACATCGTGCTGTGCGCGGACGACCCGAGGGTCAAGGAGGAGCAGCGGTACGCCGCGCAGCTCGCCGAGCAGCTCACCGTCGGCGGCCGGAAACCGCCGGTGGTCGTGCTCAGCGCGTGCGAGACCGGGGCGCTGCACGTGCCCGGGCCGGGGATGGCGACGCCGTTCGCGGTCGACCTCGTGGCCGGGGGCGTGCCGGTCGTCGCCGCGATGGCGGGGATGGTCAGCGACCGGGCGTGCCGGCTCTTCACCCGCCGCTTCGGCCAGGCGCTCGCCGCCGGCACCTCGATCGTCGCCGCGACCGCCGAGGCCCGGCGGCTCACGTTCGCCGCGGACGCCGCCGGCGGGCTGGACTGGGCGCTGCCCGCGGTGTTCCTCGCCGACGAGGACGAGCCGCTGCCGATCCGCGCCGGCGACGGCGGTGCCGGCCTCGCGGCGGGCTGGATCAGCGCGTACGGCCTCGAGGAGGACCCCGTCTTCTGCGGCCGGGAGAACGTCCTGTCCGCGTTCCTGCCGCTGCTCGCCGGTCCGGGCGGCCGCCGCACCGGCTGGGAGTCCGGGCGCGACGAGCCGCGCCGCGGCGCCCTCGCGATCTGCGCCGAGCCGTCCGCCGGGGTCGGCAAGACCCGCACCCTGCGCGAGATCGCCCGGCAGGCGCTGCTCGACGGGCACCTGCCGGTCCTCGTCGGCACCGGCGGCGGCGACCTCGTCGCGCCCCGCAGCCACGCCACGCTGTGCTCCGCGGTGTCCAACGGCATCGAGCAGGTCCGGCTGCACCTGGGGCTCACCATCGACGAGCTGACCGAGTCCGCCGGCCTCGCCGACGTGCTCGCCGGCACCGCCGACGCCGACCCGGCACTGCTCAACCCGACCGTGCGCCGCCTCGTCAGCCGCATGC
This sequence comes from Dactylosporangium sp. NPDC050588, assembly GCF_040654975.1. Lineage (NCBI taxonomy): Bacteria > Bacillati > Actinomycetota > Actinomycetes > Micromonosporales > Micromonosporaceae > Dactylosporangium > Dactylosporangium sp. NPDC050588. The sequence continues at coordinate 3,459 of NZ_JBFAJA010000059.1, forward strand.
CGCTCGCCGCCATGCGCATGGCGCTGCAGCTGGACCTGGCCGCGCTGCTCGCCGACGCCCGGCAGCGCTGGCCGCACCTGCGCGACGGCCGGGCGGTGCTGCTGCTCGACAACCTCGACCAGACCGCGCAGGACGTGCTCGACGCGCTGCTCGGCGGCGGCATGCTCGGCGAACACGGCCTCGGCGACGAGCAGGAACCCCTCCCCGTCGTCCTCATGATCAGCGCACCGCGGATCGTCGACGACATCCGGCAGGGCCGCCAGCGGGGCCGCTGGCTCGCCCACGTCGACCTCGCCCCGCTCAGCGACGCCGGCGACGAGGACCTGTTCGCCTACGAACAGGTCATGCTCCACCCGTTCCTGGGCCAGAAGGCGCCCGGCTTCACCGACCGGCCCTGGGCCGTGGACCGCACCCTCACCCCGGAGGAGGCCGCGCCGATCGTCGTCACCTGGCGCCGGTACATGAAGGGCCTGCCGTACAACTTCGTCGAGGGCGTCGTGTTCCCGCTCGCCATCGAGATGTCGTTCCACGCGAAGTACGTGCTGTCCGCCGACGACGACGTCACCGCGGCGGGCCTGTGAACCCGGACCCGCCCGACACCTCCGCGGCCGCCCGCGACGAGGAGGCCCACGAGGCCCGCGAGGCCGCCGCCCGCGACGCCTACGCCCGTATGTCCTCCGACTTCTCCGCCGCCGTCAGTGACGCCATTGCCCGTGGCACCGCTGCCGGCATCTCGGCCGCCGGCGATGCCGCCACTCCAGATGCCGCTGCCGGCGAAGCAGGGGCGCATGATGCGGGCGCCCGTGGTACGGGCGGTGATGCCGCTGACAGTCGTGGTGCGGGCGGTCGTGCTGTGAGCGCCCGTAGTACGGGCGGCGGTGACGCGGGCGGTCGCGGTACGGGCGGACTGGACGCCAGGGCGCTCGACGCGGGGCTCGCCGCGCGGATCGAGGCCGACCGCCGGGACCGGATCGCGCGGATCGGCGCGGAGGCGGTCGCCTGGCTCGCGCTCGCCCCCGAGTGGACCCGCCGGGTCGCCGCGGCCGCCGGGTTCCCCGGCCTCGACGCGGTGTTGACGGAGGCGGTCGAAGCCGGCTGGTGCGTCGCCGAGCGGCACCGCCTCGACCGCCGCGGCGCCCTGGTCAGGGCCCGGCTGCTCGCCACCACCATCCGCGAGCTCCCGGCGGCGACGACCCCGTGGCTGCGCCGGCAGCTGTGCGCCGAAGTGCTCGCGGCCGTGCCGCAGATCGGCTCCGACGCCACCAAGGCCACCCTCCTCGCCCAGATCGCCCACGGCCTGCCCGGCGAGCTGACCGCCGACGCCCGCGCCGTGGCCGCCGCGGTCACGGATCCGGCCCAGCGCGCGTACGCCCTGGCCGTCACCGGCGCCGACCCGTCCACAGTGGACTCGCTCGGCGCGGAGGACCGGCTGCGCGTCGCGGCCGTCCTCGGTGACGCCGCAGGCGTGGCGGCGGCCGCGGTGGAGTGCGCGGCACCGTACGCGGAACTCGTCCAGCTGCTCGGCGACGTCGCGCCCGCCGTCCTCGCGCCGGCGGTGGCCACCCTGGAGGCGGGTCCGCCGTCCACTGAGGACGATCCCGCCGACCGGGCCGCGGTGCTCGCCGCCACGGGAGGGCTGCTGCCGGCGTCCTCCGCCGAGCCGGCGCAGGCCCGGGTCGAGGCGTCGCTCACCAGTGTCCACCCGTCGATCGGCGCCCTGATCCTCGTCGACCTGGCCGCCCTCGCCGCCGCCCGCGGCCGCCCCGACGACGCGCTCGGGTTCGCCGAACGGATCCTCGACGAGGGCCTGCGACTGGAGGCGTACGCCGCCGCCGTCCGCGCCCACCCGCCCCTCGCCGCCGCGGTCGCGGGCATCGCCGAGCCGGTCGCCCGCGCCGCCGCCGAAACCGCCGAACCGGGCCAGGAAGGCTGCGTCGCGCTCGTCGAGACCCTCGCCGCCGCCGGTGCGGGCGCCGCCGCCGAGAGCCTGGCCGCCCTGCTCACGGACCGGCGCGGCCACCCCGACGCGATCGCCGCGCTCGCCCGCGCCGCCGTCGCGCTGCGCAGCGCCGGCCAGGTGCGGGCCGCCGACCGGATCGTGCGAGTCATCGGCACCGCCGTGCTGCCGGACGACCGTACCGTGCGGGCGACCGCCAAGCTGCGGTCCCTGCCGGCCCTCGCGCCGCAGGACGCCGCCCGGGTCGCCGAGGAGGCGCGGATCGTGGCCGAGGAGGCCGAGGAGCCCGACGCCGCGGTCCTCGCCCGCCTGCTGCCCTACGTGGCCGACGCCGGCGCGCCCGCGCTGCTGCGCCGGGTGCTGGAGCTCACCGCGCCCGCCGGGAGCGACGCCGGGTTCTGGATGCCCGACGCGGCCCGCCCCGACGTGCTCGCCGCCCTCGCCGCGCAGCACGGCACGGCGTGGCTGCGGGCGGTGTCCGTCACGGCCGCGGGCAGGGTACGGTCGCCGGAGGTGCAGGCGCTGACCGTACCGGCGACGCTGCGGCAATGGGCGAACCTCGCCGGGACCGCACAGGACCCCTCCGGCGCGGCGACCGCCCGGCGCCTGGAAAGCGCGTGCGGGCCGCTGCTGGAGTCCGGCGCCGTCGGCGAGGCCCTCGGCTGGGTCGAAACCGCGCGGCTGCTGCTGCCGGTCATCGGCGGCGAGCTGGAGACGAGCGTGCTGCTCGTGTCGCGGCGGGCCGAGCTGGCGCAGCGGCGCGAGCAGGACCGCCGGCACCTGGAGCGGTTCCTGGTGCGCCGGGGGCCGGTCGAGGAGTTCGACCAGCTGCTCGCCGAGCCCGACGACGGCGGCCGGTGGGCGCTGCACTACCTCGGCCAGGGCGGGATCGGCAAGACGACGCTGCTGCGGTACCTCACCGCCCGCCTCGCGCCGGAGCGCGGGATCATCACCAGCCGCGTCGACTTCGACCACCTCGACCCCGACTATCCGCTGCGCCGCCCCGGCCAGCTGCTGCTGGAGCTGCTGCAGGAGCTCGGCGCGCACGCCACCGCCGGCGGCGCCGACACGTTCTTCCGCCGCGTCGACCGGCAGCTGCGCGACCTGCGCCACTGGGCGCCCGACGACACCGCCCTCGACGCCCTCGCCGCGCTCGACTCGCCCGCGATGCTCGCCGCGATCGACGGCTTCTGCGAGTTTCTCCGCCTGCTGCCGCGCCGCGTCGTGCTCGTCCTGGACACCTGCGAGGAGGTCGCGAAGTTTCGCCCCGAGGCGGGCCGGATGCCGCAGCTCGTCGCAATGTTCACGCTCCTGGAGCGGATTCACGCGGCGGTACCGTCCGTGCGGGTCGTCCTCGCCGGCCGCCGGCCACTGGTCCGGGCCTCGGCCGGCGGCGTCGCGCCGCTGCCGTCCGGGCAGCCGTACCTGCGGGTCGCGGAGGTGCGCGGGTTCAGCCGGTCGGAGGCTTCGCAGTACGTCACCGACCGGGTCGGCCTCACCCTGGCCGCCGCGGACCTCGACCGGCTTCTCGCCCTGTGCCCGGAGCCGGTCCCGCGGTCCGGCGAGGTCCGGTACAGCCCGTTCGACCTCGCCCAGCACGCCGCCGCCGTCCGTGAGGACCCCGGGTACCTGCACGCCACGGCGCAGCTGGGGGCCGACCCGTACGTCGAGCACCGCATCGTCCGGCGCCTCCGCGAACCCGCCCGCTGGCTGCTGGCCGCCGTCGTCGCCCTGCGCCGCTTCGACCGCGAGATGCTCGAGGCCGCCACCACCGCGCCGCACCGGGACCGGCTGGCCGAGGCATGGTTCGAGCTGGCCGCCACGGAATGGCTCGAATACCGCGTCCACCCGCCGCTGGACACCCCCTTCCTGGAGGTGCACGGCAGCCTGCTGGACCGGCTCGAGCGGTACTTCGAGCGGTACCCGCAGCACCACGAGCGGCTCGAGGCGCAGCGGGTGCTCGGGCTGCGCCTGCCGGGCCTCGTCGACACCCGCCCCCTCGACCGCCTGCGCGTCGAGCACGTCGACGCCGCCCTCAGATGCGCACCCCCGGACCGCGCGGCGACGCTGTGCGACTCGCTGGCCCGCAGGGTGGTGTCGGAGCAGGCGTGGGGCTGGGCGGAGACGGTGTTCGCGCGGATCCTCAGCACCGACGGCGCGCTGGCCGACGCCGCGCATCCCGCGACGGCGGGCGCCCGGGCCCTGTACGCCGCGGCCGCCGGCAAGATCTCGGCCGCCACCCCGCTCGTGCCGATCTGGACGGAGGTCGCTGACGCCGTCGCCACCGACCCGGGGGCGGGCTGGCTGCGTCTGCGGGCGGAGCACGCCGCCATCGGGCGCGGCGCGGACCGGCGCCCTGCCCTGCACGCCCTCCTGGCCGCCGCGTCGGTGGCGGTGCCGGCCGGCACGCCCCACATCGACCCCGCCCCGCCACCGCCGGAGGCCGCTCCCACCGCGTCGGGTGGTGGCCTCGGCGGCGGCCTGGGCCTGGCGTACCACGGCGGCGGCCTGGTGGCCGGTGCCGGCGGCGTCCTTGGCCGGGGCGCCGATGGGCGGTCCCTCGGAGGCACGAGCGTCGGCACCGGCCTGGGGGCGGCGATCGGTGGTCCGGCGGTCGGCGGCGTGGCGGATGGTGGTGGGGGCGTCGCTGGGAGTGTTGGCGGCTCGGGTCGGGGTGGTGTCGGCGGTACGATCGGTGGCGTCGGCGGGGCTGGTTTCGGCGAGGCCCTCGGCTGGGTCGGGACCGGTGGTGTGGGGGGCACCGGGGGAGCGGGCTCGCAGCCCACACCGTCGCTGGTCGTGTCGGACATGCCCGGCATCGGGACGGCCGTGGGCGCGACGCTGGGCATTCCGCCGGGGGCGGCCGGGGGCTCGGTCCTGGGCCGCTGGGCACCTGGCAACGCTTCGGAGCCCGGAACCTCGCAGGACGGCGGGTCCCGCACCTCGCCGGGCGGTGCGGCCGGTGTCAGGCAGGGCGCTGCGGTGGGCGCTCTGGAAGGGCGCGTGGCCGGCAGTGCACCTGGTGAGCCGTCTGGGCGTGGCGCGCGGCGGGCCGGTGCCCCGGGTGGGGCGGTTGCGAGTGGGCCTGTTGAGTTGTCTGGGCGTGACGCGGGGCGGGCTGTTGCGCCGGGTGGGGTGGTGGCGGGTGGGCCTGTTGGGTCGTCTGGGCGTGACGCGTGGCCGACCGCTGCGCCGGGTGGGGCGGTTGCGAGTGGGCCTGTTGGGTCGTCTGGGCGTGACGCGCGGCGGGCCGTTGTGCCGAGTGGGGCGGTGACGGGTGAGCCTGATAGTGGGTCCCAGGGCCCGCTTGACGGCCGTCGATCCGGAGATGGCAGGCATGGCGAGACGGGCGCGGCCGGCGCGGCACCCGGACAGCGCCTGACGAGTGAACCGGGCAGGCACGGTGCTGGCGGTGCTGGCGGTGCGGCGGTGCGGGCGATCGCCATCGCGGTGGGGGACGACGGGGCGGCCGTGGTGGCGGGGGATGCGGCCGGGACGTTGCGGGTGTGGGACTTCGGCAGCGTGCGGGCGGTGACGCCGCCGCGGCGGGCGCATGCGGGGGCGGTGCTGTCGGTGGCGGTGCTGCGGCTCGGCGGGCGGCCGGTGGCGGTGAGCGGTGGGACGGACGGGTGCGTCCGCTGGTGGCCGGTCGAACCCGGGCCTGCCGCCGACCTTCCGGTCCTGCGGGGCGCGGGTGCCGTGACGGGACTCGCCACCGTCGACGGCGCCGGTGGTCCGGTGGTGGCGGTGCTGCGGGACGGCAGGGTCAGGCTGTGGCCGGCGGGGGCGCCCGACCAACTCGCTCGTGAGGTGATCGTCCCGGGGCCGCCCGTCACCGCGCTCGCGGCCGTCGAGTCACCGCAGGCCTCGGCCGGGCCGGCTTCCTCGGCGAGCACGGCCACGTACGGCACGACGGACGCGCCCGAGGACACTGTGGACAGTGGTGGGGCGGTGCTGGTGGTGGGGGCCGGGTCGGGGGTGGTGCGGGTCGATCCGCGGACCGCAACGGCCGGGGCTGTGAGCGACGGCTCCGCCGCCGTGCATGCCGTCGCCGTCACGAGCGCTGATGGGTGGGCGTCGCTCGCCGTTGTCGCGGCCAAGGACGGGGCTCGGGTGCACGACCTCGGTGTGGGCGGCGGCGTGCGGAAGCTGGCCGGTGCGGAGGTGCTCGTCCACGCCTGTGCGGTCGCGCCCGACGGCAGGTGGTTCGCGACCGGGGACGCCGACGGGGCGGTGCGGCTGTGGGACGCGGCGAGCGGGGAGCCGTTGCGGGTGCTGCGCAGCGGCGGGGCGGTGCTCGCGTGCGCGGTGGCGCCCGACGGCACGTGGGTCGCGGCCGCCGGCGGGGACGACGCCGTCAGGCTGTGGGACGCGGCGACGGGGCGTCCGCTGGCGGCGTTGGGCGGGCACGAGGGCGGGGTGTGGGGGTGCGCGGCTGGGCCTGACGGGACGTGGGTCGTGACCGCCGACGGTGCGGGGGTCCTGCGCCGGTACGCGACCGCCGGTGGCCCGCCCGTCTGGGAGTTCCCGCACGGCGGCGGGCTGCGGGGGTGTGCGGTCACCCCGGACGGGAGAGGGGTCGTGGTGGGTGCGGCGGGCGGGGCCGTGCACCTGCACGACGCGCAGACTGGGGCGCTGCGACGCACGCTTGAGGGCCACGCGGGCGGGGCGTGGGCGTGCGCGGTCGCCCCTGACGGCAGGTGGCTGGCGACGGCCGGCGCCGACGGGGCGGTGCGGCTGTGGGACGCGGAGACCGGCGCGCCGCTGCGCACACTGACCGGTGCGGTCGGGCCGTTGTGGGACTGCGCGGTCGCACCCGACGGCAGGTGGGTGGCCGCCGCAGGCAACGACGGCGCCGTCCGGATCTGGTCCGCGACAGGCGCACCCGGGCCCGTCCTGACCGGCCACGCCGCCGGGGTGTGGGGAGTGGCGATCGCGCCCGACGGCACCTGGCTCGTCGCGGGCGGGCGGGACGTGCGTGCCTGGGACGCGGCGACCGGACGGCGTCGGCTCGCGTTGTCGGGTGCGGTGCCGGAAGCGGGCCCCGCCACCGCCGTCGCGGCCGGCACGCTCGACGGGCGGCCGATCGCGCTCACCGGCGCCACCGACGGCCGCATCCACGCCTGGGACCTGCGCGCCGGGGTGCCGCTCGGCGCGCCGATCGCCGGGCACGACGCCGCCGTGACCGCGATCGCCCTCGCCACCGTCCGGGGCAGGACGGTCGCGGCGACCGGCGCCGCCGACGGCACGGTCATGTTCTGGGATCTCGCCGAAGGCTGGCGGCGGGCCCGGCTGCTGCTCGGCGACGCCCTCGCGGCCGTGTCCGCCCGGCTGGACCAGATCGAACGGAGCCCGGACCGCGACGTGCGCGAGCTCGGCGTCGGCCGTGCGCAGGTCGACGAGCTGGCCGCCCTGGCCGAGGCGTGCGGGGCCGCCGCGTACGCCCGCATGCTCCGCGCCCGCCTCGCCTGGCTCTCCGGCGACGTCGATGAGGCGGACCGGCTCGCCGGGGAGGCCCTCGCCGCGTTGCCGGACGACCCGTCGGCGCCGCTGGATCCGTTCGTCGGCGCGGACTGGGATGCGCCCGCCGTCACCGCCGACCGGGTCCGCCTCGAACTCGCCCGCCTCGCCGGCCGCCCCCTTCCGAAGCCGGCCCGGCCGCTGACGGACCCGGCCCGGCTGCTGACGGACCCGGCCCGCCCGCTGACCGGCCAGGACCGGCCGCCGGGGGATCCGGCCCGGTCGCTGACGGATCCGGCCCGGTCGCTGACCGGCCAGGACCGGCCGCCGGGGGAGTCGGACCGGTCGGTGACGGAGCCGGACCGGTCGCTGGCGGTCTCGGACCAGTCGCCGGCGGATCCAGAAGGGTCGCCGGCGGACCCGGACCGGTCGTCGGGGGAACCGGACCGTCTGCCGGCGGAGCGGGAGCGGACGCTCGCGCGGGCGGACCGGGTGCTGTTGCTCGACGTCGCGGGTCGGGCCTGCAATCCGGACGCTGACCGGCTCGCCTCGATCACGCTGCTGCACATGCTCGCGCACGCCGTTGTCGACCGCGGGACCGTGGTGGCGGTCGAGCAGGCGCTCGGCTCGACCGTGACGCCGCCCGCGACGGTCGCGGCGCACGAGGCGGTGCCGCCGCTGCGGGTCGCGCTCGCCCGGGCCTGGGGTGCCCTCGGCGCCGCGGCGGAGGCGCGGGCCGCGCTCGACCGGGCGCGGGTGGCGGACCGGCCCACCATGGACGTGTTCGACGACGCGCTGCTCGACCTGGCCGTGCTGCTCAAGCGCGACTGGGGCCGGCACCTCCGGCAGACATCGACGTCCCCGGCGGCGGTCCGGGCGCGGATCGTGCTCGAACCGTCCGCGGTCAGACCCCCGGACCCGTACCCACGGGAACGCGAGAGCCCTCCGCCGCAGGAGTGGTGGTGGCGGCACCGTAACCAGCCCGACGCCGCGGCCCGGCGGGCGCTGCTGGACGCGGCCCTGTTCGGCGGTGACGAGCCCTCGGCGCTGGACTGGCTGGAGCCGGCCCTCGGCGCCCGCCGGATCGCGGAGATCGCCCTCGAGGAGGGGCGGCTCCTCGCCGTGTACCGCCCGGCGGCGGGAACCCGCCTGCTGCGATGGGCCGCCGACCGGCTCGGTGAGCAGCCGCAGCCGGCGTCGGGACACCAGCCGACCCAGCCGCCCGTCGCCGCCCCTTTGCCGGCGTTCGCGGCGGTGCCGGCGTGGGCCGAGCGGTGGGCGGTCCGTTCGCATGACTGGCGGCCGGTCACGACCGCCTGCTGGATCATCGCGCTCGGGTTCCTCGTGGCCTTCGGGTTCGGGCTGGGGTGGGCGCTGCTGCCGGTCGCGCTCGCGCTCGCCCTCGTGCCGGCGGCGAGCATCGGCGTGGACTGGTTGTGGGAAGGGCTGCCCCGCTGGTCCCGCACCTGGCGCCGGGCGCCGGCGCGGACCCTCGTCAGCCACGACGTTCGTGTCTCCGGGCCGCGATCGACCGGCCGGCCGCGACTGCTGATCAGCGCCGAGTGGGAGGAACCCGCGGCACGCGCCCGGGTCTGGGTCCCGTTGCGGCAAGGTGCGGACGGCGGCCCTCCAGAATGGCCGCGCCGGCGAGTGCGCAGGGCGGCGGCGATCCTGGCCGCGGCGGATCGGGTCCGGCTGCGGGTGCCGCTGTTCGTGCTCCCGTCCGACGACGGCGTGGCCTGGGAGGTGCCGCTGGCGCAGGGGGCCGGGGTGCTGCTGGACGCCCGGCGGATCTGGCAGGCCCAGGGCGCGACGTCGCCGGCGGACCCGGGCTGGACCGTGCTGGCGGGGCCGATCCGGCGGACCCTGCTGCGCGAGACGATGCAGGCGCGGGACACGGTGGAGGCACCTGGCGCCGTCACGACCGGGCTGCTGGCCGTCGCGGGGCTCGCCGTCCTCGTCGACGGGCAGCCCCGCATCACGGTCGAGGCGCTGACCGTGCACCCGGACGACCTGCCGATGGACCGGCTGCGGCTGGTCCTCGTCATCGCCGACGCCACCGAGCCCGGACCGGACAACGCCCTGCTGCGCAGGTGCTGCGGCGACCTGATGCGGGCCGGTGCGGCGGCCGTGGTGCTCGTGCCGGCGATGCCGCTGCGGCATCTCGGACCGGTCCTCGCACCGTTCGCGGCGCTCACGGACGTGCCGGCGGCGGGCGCGGACCCCACGCACGGCCCGACGGCACGCGACCATCCGGCGGCTGCCAGCGAGTCTGTGGCCGGCGGTGAGCTGGCGGGAAGTGGCGCGGCGCGCGACGGGCTGGCGGCCGGCGGTGCAGCGAGCGACGGGCTGGCGCGCGGCGATGCAGCGAGCGACGAGCTAGCGGCGGGCGGTGCGGCGAGCGACGGGCTAGCGGCGAGCGACGGGCTGGCGGCCGGCGGTGCAGCGAGCGACGAGCTAGTGGCGGGCGGTGCGGCGAGCGACGA
>NZ_JBFAJA010000059.1:13459-37438 GCF_040654975.1 Dactylosporangium sp. NPDC050588
GAGCTAGCGGCGGGCGGTGCGGCGAGCGACGGGCTAGCGGCGAGCGACGAGCTAGCGGCGGGCGGTGCGGCGAGCGACGGGCTAGCGGCGAGCGACGAGCTAGCGGCGGGCGGTGCGGCGAGCGACGGGCTAGCGGCGAGCGACAAGCTGGCGGCCGGCGGCGCAGCGAGCGACGAGCTGGCGGTGGGTGGCGAGGCAGCGGCGGTGCTCACCGGCATCCCGGCGGCGGTGCGGGCGGCGCGTGAGGAGTTGGCACGGCGGACCGATCGGGCGTACGCGGCGGAGATGACGTTCTTCCAGGTGCGGACAGGGAGCGAGGCGTAATGGGGTTCTGGTCAACGGTGCGCACCACGGTGCGGCGGCCCGCGGAGCAGCTGGTGTTCGCGGCGCTGCCCGCCGAGGGTGCCACGCCGCTGGTGCCGCGGCAGGGGTACGTGCGGGTGTGGCTGTCGCAGATGTTCCTGCAGCACCGCTCGACGCTGCTCGCCGACTGGGTGCCGGCCGCGCACACCAGGGTCGGGATCACCGCGGGCGGGCGGACGACGCACGACTACGGGCGGGTGCTGCGGCCCGAGCCGGGGCAGCTCACCGACGGCGTGCGGCTCAACTTCGCGCTCACCGACCTCGTGCCGTACGAAGGCGGCGAGATCGAGGTGACCGCGGTGCTCTTCGGGCTGCAGTCCGGCAACCATCTCGACGTGGCCGTGGACGTGCTGTCGCTCGTGTCGCTGCTGCCCGTGCCCGCGCTGCCGGTCGCGGCGAAGGTGTCCGAGAGCGCGCGTGACCTGGTCGTGCGTTCGGACGGGCGGGTGCATCTGGATCTGCACCAGACGTTCAGCGCGGACGGTGGTGGTGGCGCCGTCGTCAGCTCCGGCCATCTCGCCGTCGTCCTCGCCGCGCAGCGCGACCTCGCCACCGCCGACCTGCGGGTCGTCGGCGAGCGCCTGCACGTCGTCCGGGACGGGGCCGTGGTGCCGCTCGCCGGCCACGACTTCATGCTGCTGCGCCTCGAGTGCCGCACCGAACGGCCCGACCTGAGCATCCCCGACGCCGACCGTGCCTGGGCCGCGGCGGTGCACGCCTGGAGCGAGGGCGACGACACCGCCGCTGATGGCTACCAGCGCGCCGCCCGCGCCGCGGTCCTGCTGTCGCCGCTGCTGTGTGACGGCGACCGCCGCCGCGTCGTCGCCGCGATCGCGGCGCAGTGGCAGCAGCTGCGCGACCAGGCGCAGGGGCTGACCGCCGACGCCGTCCCGGAAGGCCTGGACGCGCTCGTCCGCCGCTGGTCGCCGGCCACCACCAGCGACCCGATCACCCCAGCCGAGGCGTTCGCCATGTGACACCCGGACGAAGGCGCGGATCGGTGTCCCTGCCGAGGCCGTGCGGCGGCTGGATGAAGGCGCAGATCAGTGTCCCTGCCGAGGCCGTGTGGCGGCCGGATTCAGGCGAGTGTGTTCAGCGGTCGATGGTCAGGCCCCCAAACAGGGGCGAACCGTCGCGGCAGGCTGCGCGAGCGGTCTTGCTCCTGGTCGGGTGGCAGCGCCGTACATTGGCGGAAAACGGAACAAGTCAGGCCAGGTTGGCGACGAGGAGGGTGCCGGTCGCCTCGAGGTGGGTGCGCATGGCGGCTTCGGCGGCGTGGCCGTCGCGGGCGATGACCGCGGCCACGACCGGCTCGTGCTCGGCGTGGATCTGGGTCAGGGTGCGGCCGCTGGCGGTCGTCGGCGGGCCGAGCAGGGCGGTCGTGGAGCGCAGCTGGGCGACGATGGCGGCGGCGCGGGCGTTGCCGGCGGCGTGCAGCAGCAGGTCGTGCAGCGCCCGGTCGGCCGGCCAGAACGCGGCCTCGTCGCCGCGCGCCGCCGCGGCCGCCATGGTGTCCAGGGCCGCCCGGATCGCCGCGTGCTGCTCGTCGGTCGCGAGGGTGGCTGCCTTCCGCGCGGCGGTCGGCTCCAGCGCGAGCCGGATCTCGATGATCTCCTCGACGTCGTGGGCGGTGGGCAGCAGGACGCTGAAGCCGCGGTTGCGCCGGATCGCGACCAGGCCCGCCTCGGCCAGGCGGAGCATCCCTTCCCGGACCGGGCTGCGGGAGACGCCGAGCAGGTCGGCCAGCTGATACACCGAATACGTCGCGCCGGGCACGAGCTCGCCGGCCGCGATGCCGTCGCGCACCGCCTGGGCGACGGCGTCGGCGAGGGAGGGGGCCTCGGAGGGAAGTCGCAGCGACGGCATGAGTAACATGTTACCTATGACTGACGTGGTGGCGGCGCTGGAGGCGACCGGGCTCGAGGTCCGCGCGGACGCGGGCACCCGTGGCATGTACTCCTCGGACGCCTCGCTGTACCGGATCCCGCCGCTCGCCGTGGTGCGGCCGCGGCACGTGGACGAGGTCGCCGCGGCCCTCGCCGTGGCGCGGGAGACGGGCGTGCCCGTCACGTCCCGCGGCGCCGGCACGTCCGTGGCCGGCAACGCCGTCGGCCGGGGCATCGTCCTGGACTTCTCCCGCCACCTGAACCGGGTGCTCAGCGTCGACCCGGAGGCGCGGACCGCGGTCGTCGAGCCCGGCACCGTGCACGCCGTCCTGCAGAAGGCCGTCATGCCGCACGGCGTGCGCTTCGGCCCCGACCCGTCGACCCACCCGCGCTGCACCATCGGCGGGATGATCGGCAACAACGCGTGCGGCTCGCGCTCCCTCGCGTACGGGCGGACCTCCGACAACGTCGCCGGCCTCACGGTGCTGACGGCGGCGGGGGAGGAGCTGGTCACCGGGCCCACGGTCAGCGGCGCGCAGTCGACGGTCGATGCCGTGCGCGCCGTCGTCGGCAAGCACCTCAAGACCGCCAGGACCGAGTTCGACCGGTTCGGCCGCCAGGTCTCCGGCTACGCGGTGCAGCACCTGCTCCCCGAGCGCTTCGACCTCACCCAGGCGCTCGTCGGCTCCGAAGGCACCCTCGCCGTCATCACCCAGGCGACCGTGAAGCTCGTCGTCGACGCGCCGGTCCGCGTCGTCGTGGTCCTCGGCTTCCGCGACATCGTCGCCGCCGGCGAGGCCGCCCCGGCCGTCGTCGCGCACGGCCCCACCTCCTGCGAAGGGCTCGACTCGCGGCTGCTCGACGTGCTGCGGGCCCGCCGCGGCCCGGCCGCCGTGCCGCCGCTGCCGGCGGGCGGCGCGTGGCTCTTCGTCGAGCTGGCCGGCGACGACCCGGGCGAGGTTTCGGCGCGTGCCTCGAAGCTCGCCGCCGACGGGATCGCCCCGGAAGCGTTGGTCGTCACCGATCCGGTGGTGCAGGCGCAGCTGTGGCGGATCCGGGAGGACGGCGCGGGGCTCGCCGGCCGGGCCCCCTCCGACCGGCCCGCGTGGCCCGGCTGGGAGGACGCCGCCGTGCCACCCGCGCAGCTCGGCGCCTACCTGGCGCGGTTCGACGAGCTCGTCGCGTCGTACAAGATGACCTCCGCGCCGTTCGGGCACTTCGGCGACGGCTGCATGCACGTGCGCCTCGACTACCCCCTCGACGAGCCCGGCGGCACCAAGGTCCTGCGCGACTTCCTCACCGACGCGGCCAAGCTCGTCGGCGAGTTCGGCGGCTCGCTCTCCGGCGAGCACGGCGACGGGCGCGCCCGCTCCGAGCTGCTGCCGCACATGTACTCGGCGGACGCGATCGCCCTGTTCGCCGGGGTCAAACACGCCTTCGACCCCGATAACCTCCTCAACCCGGGTGTCCTCGTCGACCCGGATCCCGTCGACGCCGATGTACGACCGGCGGGCCGCTTCCCGCTCAAGGGGCTGGCCCTCGCCTACCCGCACGACGGCGGCGACCTCGCGCAGGCCGTGCACCGCTGCACGGGCGTCGGCAAGTGCCGCGCCGACAACTCCGCCGCCGGCGGCGTCATGTGCCCGTCCTACCTGGCGACCCGCGAGGAGAAGGACTCCACCCGCGGCCGGGCCCGGGTGCTGCAGGAGGTGGTCCGCGGCGAGCTGACCTGGTCCGACCCGTCCGTGCACGACGCCCTCGACCTGTGCCTGTCCTGCAAGGGCTGTGCCTCGGACTGCCCGACCGGCATCGACATGGCCACCTACAAGTCCGAGGTGCTGCACCAGACGTACCGTGGACGGCTGCGGCCACGCTCGCACTACACCCTCGGGAAGCTGCCCCTCTGGGCGCGCCTGGCGGGGTGGACGCCGCGGCTGGCGAACCTCGGCATCCGCCTGCCCGTGCTGGGCGGGTTCTTGCTGTGGCTGGCCGGCGTCGACAAGCGCCGGTCCGTGCCCCGCTTCGCCCGCCGCCCGTTCCGGCGCACCTTCAAGCCCGAGACCAGCGAGCTCAAGCCGGTCGTGCTGTTCGCGGACTCGTTCTCCGACGCGTTCTCCCCGTCCGTGGCCGCCGCCACCGTTCGGGTCCTGCGCGCCGCCGGCTACGAGCCACGCCTGCCGTCCGGGTCGGTGTGCTGCGGCCTGACCTGGATCACCACCGGCCAGCTCGACTCCGCCCGCAAGATCCTGACGCGCACCGTGACGGCGCTCGCCGCCGACGCCCGCGCCGGCGTGCCCATCGTCGGCATCGAGCCGTCGTGTACCGCGGTGCTCCGCTCCGACATCCACGAGCTGCTGCCGGACTCCCCGGACGCGCCCGTGGTCGCCTCGTCGGTCCGCACCCTCGCCGAGCTGCTCGCCGAGACCCCCGGCTGGACCCCGCCGGACCTGTCGGACGTCGAGGTCGTCGCCCAGCCGCACTGCCACCACCACGCCGTCCTCGGCTGGAAGGCCGACGCCGACCTGCTGGCGTCCACCGGCGCCAAGGTCCGCCGCCTCTCCGGCTGCTGCGGCCTGGCCGGCAACTTCGGCGTCGAGATCGGCCACTACGACGTGTCCGTGGCCGTCGCCGAGCAGCAGCTGCTGCCGGCCCTGGACGCCGCCCCTTCCGCGGTCGTCCTCGCCGACGGCTTCTCCTGCCGCACCCAGGTCGCCGACCTGCGCGACCGCCCCGCCGTCCACCTGGCCGAGCTGCTGGACCCATCGCGCTGACCGATGGCGGCCATCGCGCATCGTCGTTTTTCGCCGACCCGGGCGGCGCTTACGGTGGATGCGTGTTCGACTACGACGCCGAGCTCCGCCCGCACACCGCCCACCTGCGCGCCGCCGCCGCGGTGGACACCAACGACCGGGTGCTCGACGTCGGCTGCGGCACGGGCCAGACGACCCGCGACGCGGCCCGCGCCGCCACCGCCGGCAGCGCGCTCGGCGTCGACATCTCCGGCCCGGCGCTCGCGACGGCGCGAACCCGCAGCGCCGGCCTGAGCAACATCGCGTTCGAGGAGGCGGACGCCGCGGTGCACGCCTTCCCGGCCGCCCACTTCGACGTGTGCCTCAGCCGCTTCGGCACGATGTTCTTCGCGGACCCGGTGGCCGCCTTCACCAACATCGCCATGGCCCTGCGTCCCGGCGCGCGCCTGGCCCTGCTCGTCTGGCAGGCCGCCGAGCGCAACGAGTGGTCGACCGTGATCGGCGAGGCCCTCGGCACGCCGCCCCGGCCGGCCGCGTTCTCCCTGGCCGACCCGGCCTCGACGGGCGACGTCCTGACGTCCGCGGGGCTCACGGACATCGCCTTCACCGACGTGCGCGAGCCGGTGTACTACGGCCCCGACCCTTCGGCCGCCTTCGAGGCCGTCATGTACCTCGAGCGGGCCGCCGGCACCGACCCGGACCCGGCCGCCCGCCGGCGCCTACGAGCGGCCGTCGCCGGTCACGCCACACCCGCCGGCGTCACGTTCGACTCCCGCGCCTGGCTGATCACCGCCCATCGCGCCTGACCCCGCGCCGGGCAGGGGGAGCAGGGCGAGGGGGACGTGGTGCTGGCCGGCGTGGATGTCGCGGTCGTGCAGGCTGCCCTGCGAGACCGGGCGGGGGAACGAGATCTTCACGACGTTGAGCGACGGGATGCGGAAGATCTGCACGGTGGCCGGCGGCACTCCGTACAGGCGGGCGATCACCGGCGCGTCGACGAAGGCGACGGCGGCGAACCCGGCCTCGTCGCGCATGAAGAGCTCCATCGTCACCCAGAACGGGCCGGCGTTCTTGGAGCGCACCTCGATCGCCAGGTCGCCGACGGTACGGGACATCACAAGGCCTCCGGGAAAGCGATGCGGAACAGGCTGGTGGGGGAGTCCACGGCGACGACGTGGTTGAGGACGAACTCGTAGGTGGCGCCGCGCTCGGTCTCGGCGGGTGACGTCGCGAACGCGAGGCTCGGCAGGTGCTGCATGTCCGGCGTCGGCAGGTGCAGCATGAGCGGGTTCGCCACCTTCGCGATCGCGGTGGCGGTCGCCTGGTCGGCGGCGTTGACCAGCAGCATCACGCCGACCTCGCGGGGCGGCCGGGTGTCGGGGTCCAGCGGGCCGAGGACCGCGTCGAAGCCGTAGAGGCGGATGTCGAACGAGTAGCCGTCGTGCAGGCCGAGCGTCTGCGCGACCCGGTCGGTGAGGACCTTGCGCAGCAGCGCCGCCCACGTGGTGATCTGGCCGAGGATGTGCGGGTCGCGGATCGCGGTGAACGACATCGTCTGGTAGCCGGTGACCCGCGCGCCTTCGAGCTTCACGGTGTACTGCTCGGCCGGCTCGAAGCGGGAGCCCTCCACGCGGACCCGGCGGTGGTCCAGGGCGCGGTACGTCGCGCCGGCCACCTCCAGCGTCCCGGCGGGCTCGCGCATCGAGAACGGGTTGGCCGTCTCGTACAGCATGTGCGCCGCGACCGACGTGGGGGTGCACGCCACCGCGGGGTCGAGCGGCTCGATGGTGAAGCCGGTGGCGTCGACCGTGGCGAGGACCCCGCTGGAGCGCGGGTCCGTGGTGCACTGCGCGCCGCACTCGACGATCTTCGCGGCGTGCCAGGCGGGGCCGGCGGGCAGGCCGCGCATGAGCGGGACGGCCGCGGCGAGCGCGGTGTCGGTGGCGCGGCCGGCGAGCACGACGTCGGCGCCGGCGGCGAGCGCTTCCGCGATCGGCTCGTGGCCCATCATGGCGACGATGTGCGCACAGCTGTCCAGGGTCGCCGCGTCGAGGTCGCCGGCCGGCGGCAGCGGCCGGATCCTGCCCTGGTCCAGGAACGCGCCGAGGTTCTCGGCCTGCTGCTCGCTGTAGATGGTGGCCAACCGCAGGGACAGGCCTTCGGCGGCCAGGACGTCGCGGGTGATGCCGGCGACCCAGTCGACGCCGGCGTCGGTGCCGCTGGTGCCGCACGAGCCGATGATCAGCGGGATGCCGGACGTGGCCACCGCGCGCAGCAGCGGGCGCAGGTCACGGGCCACAGCCGCGGCGGCGGTCTTCGCGGTGCCGGTGCCGAGGTAGTAGGGCCCGGAGTCGGTGGAGCCGCCGTCGAGGGCGATCACGTCGGCGCCGAGCTCCAGCCCGCGGTCGATGATCTCGGGCGGGAACCCGGAGCCGAGCATGCCGGACGGCACGAGGATGCGGACGGTCACATGATCTCCTGTTCTGAGGGGACTGCTCCGGAACGCCGCTCCAGGTGCTGGAGCCGGGCGATCACGGCGATGGCGAGCGATGCGAGGACCGCGATGTCCAGCAGCATCCCGGCCCAGCCGGTGAGGTCGACGACGGCGCCGATGAGCGCCGGTCCGCCGAAGCCGCCGAGGTACCAGGTGACCGCGTACAGCCCGGTGTAGGTGCCGAGGACCCGGCTGGACGGGGCCAGGTTCCACAGCGCGACGATCGCGTTGATCGTGAACGCGGCGGCGCCGGCGGCCGCGACGCAGAACACGACGACCGTGCCGGTGGCGGTCTGCGCGACGGTGCCGGCGGCGAGCGCGACCACGAACACGACCATGCCGGCGGCCATGGTGCGCAGCCGCCCGAAGCGTTCGGCGGCGAGCGCGGCGGGGTAGCAGGCGAGCAGGTACGCGACGCCGCTGGGCAGGGTCAGCCCGCCGGCCTCGCCGCGGGTGAGGCCGAGGGCCTGCATCCCGTAGGGCGTGATGAGCGACCGCGAGGCGAACCACGCCCCGCCGAACAGCAGCACGGTGAGCAGCAGCAGGAGCCGGCGGCGGTCGGGGTCGCGGACCAGCTCACCGAACACGTGACGGGCTTTCGCGTCGGACCGTGCCGAGGTTTCCGCGGCCTGATACCCGGGGGAGCGGCTGTCGCGCACCTTGGCCACCAGGACCGCCGTGGCGAGCAGCATGATCGCGGCGGGGATGACGAACGCGCCCTTCGGGTGCTCGTCGACCACGAGCAGGCTGATCAGCGACGCGACGATGATGGTCAGCGAGGTCGCGATCTTCACGGCGGCCGTCGCCCGGCTGCGGCGCTCCGGGGCGATGAAGTCCGGCACCAGCGACTCGGCGAGGGGGCGGGTGCTGTTGGCGACCAGCGCGTACAGGAACATCACCGCCACCAGCGCCGCCAGCGACGTCGCCCAGGGCAGCAGCAGGAAGATCAGCGCGGCGAGGGGCATGCCGACCGCGATGTACGGCATCCGCCGCCCCCACCGCGTCCGGGTGTTGTCCGACCGGTTGCCGATCCACGGCTGGACGAACATGCCGACCAGGTTGTCCGCGCCCATGAGCAGGCCCACGACCGCCGCGCTGGACACGTGCTCGCGCAGCAGGGCGGGCACCTGGTTGTCGTAGAAGTTCCAGGTCGACTCCTGCGCGAAGAGCGCCAGGGCGACGAAGAACGTGATGCCGCGGTCGGACACCGTGCCGTCGCGGACCTTCGGTTCGGCCATGCCGTGCCTCCTTGGGGGTGTCCGGCGTCACGCTAATTTGCTATAGCAAAACCGTCAACAGTTGCAACGGTCGTACGTGATGGCATGCGCTAGAGTGCGTGGCATGCCCGCCGAGACGCTCGCCGACCAGGCGTACCACCACGTCCGCACCGCCATCGCGACCGGCGAGCTGGCGGCGGGGGAGAAGGTCACCGAGCGCGGTGTGGCGTCCCGCCTCGCGATCAGCCCGACCCCCGTCCGCGAGGCGCTGCGCCGGCTGGAGCTCGACGGGCTCATCGAACGCATCGGCCCGCGGACCGTCCTCGTCGCCGCGATCCGCGACGCCGCCGTCGACGACCTGACCGAGGTGGAGATCGGCCTGCGCGGCCTGGTCGCCCGCTTCGCCGCCAGGCACGCCACCACCGACCAGCTCGACACCCTCGACGCGATCCTCGACCGCGCCGACGACCTGCTCATCCTGCTCAAGGACCGCCGCCGGCACGAGCAGCCCACCGACCGGCACCTCAACGCGCTGCTGGACACCATGCAGGAGTTCAACGACACGGTCGACGCCTGCGCACACAACCCCGTGCTGATCCGCATGCTCGACCAGAGCCGCGTCTTCTCCCGCCCGCAGCGCCGCGAGCTGCTGCTGCGCCGGGTCGCGGAGGACGAGTCGTTCGGGCTCGAGCGGTACACCAGCCACCGCGCCCTCGTCAGGGCCCTGCGCGCCGGCGACTCCGCCACCGCCGAACGCATCGCCCTCGAGGACTCCCAGGGTGGCCTGGCCGCCCTCCGCGACGGCCCCTGACCGACCTCAGGCGCAGGCGGCGGCCGCTGTACCGGTGGCGAAGCGCCCCGCGTCGATGCGGGCCACGATGTGGTTCATCAGCTGGAAGGCGATGCGCAGGTCCGCCTGCTCGACGAAGGGCAGGTCCGTGTCGGCGGCCCGCAGCCGGTCGCCGTACCCCGCGACGAGATCCTTGCGGGTCGACGCCGGATGGATGCCTTCGGCGGTCTGCGCGCTGTCGGTCACCGAGACCGCGAACACCGTCCCGTCCCGGCCGATGAGCACGGTGAGCGCCGGGAAGCCGTCGTCGCCGGTGACCAGCGTCGTGCAGGTGCCCGTCCGCCCGCTCTCCTGCCGCAGCGGGAACGGGGACGCGGCGCGGGCCTGCGCCTCGGTCATGCCCAGCCTGAGATCGCCGATGCCGTCGGCGCGGACGATGACCGAGAAGCCGGGCTCGTCGGGTGCCACCGTCATGCCCGCCTCCGGGAACAGCGTCGCGAGCCGGCGGGCGTCGACGCCCTCGTGCTGCCGCAGCGACTCGTAGATGAACTTGCCGTGGCTGGTCTCGCCCCACGCGATGTCCTGCCAGCGGCCGTCCTTCCACGCGAAGAAGGCCTCCTGGGTGCCGTGCACGCCGATCTCCGGCCCGGCGAAGCGGACGTACGCGAACCCTTCGCGGCAGTACGACGCCCGGATGGCGTCGGCGTGCTCGATGCTGTTCAATGCCGCGTCCTGCTCGCCCACGCACTGCGACGCCGGTGTGGCGGCGGGCGCCGGCCGCGAGGAAGGGCCATCGCATGCCGCGAGCGCGAGGACCGGGACGAGTGCGACGAGGATGCGCTGGGCGGAGGCCATGGTCACCTGCACGGGGGCTCGTAGGGTGTGGACGGGATGTAGGCGCGCCACTGCTCGGCGGTGACGAGGTCGCCGGTGGTCGCGCAGATGCGGGCGATCAGCCGTCCGGGGTCGAACAGTCGCAGGGACAGGGGATCGCGGCCGCCCGCACCGGCCAGGAGCCCGACGTCGGCCGGGGTGTCGCCGCTGACGTCCCAGACGTGGACGCCGTCGCCGTTCACGGTCAGCAGGTGCCGCCCGTCCGAGCTGTAGGCCAGGTCGTCCGCGGCGACGTGCGCGAAGGTCGCCGGCTCGGCGGTGCCGCGCAGGTTCCAGACGGTCAGGCCCGCCCCGGCGACCGCGACCGACCCGCCGCCCGCGGCGAACGCGACGCCGGCCGCGTCGCCCATGAACCGCAGCTCCCGCCGCCGCTGCGGGCCGCCGGTCGTCAGGTCCCAGATCTCGAGCCGGCCTCCGTCGCCGGCGCCGGCCAGGCGACGCCCCGACGGGTCGAAGGCGACGCGCGTCATCCGGCCCGGACCGGTCGCCAAGGTGACCGGGTGCTCCAGCGGTCGTGCCGCCGCCAGGTCGAACACGGTGAGCGTGTCGTCGGCGACCGCCAGCCACCGGCCGTCGGGGCTGACCGCCAGCCCGTGCACGCCCGGGGTCCGGTTGGGCCGCTCGTCGCGCCGGGTGAGGGTGTCGCCGCCGACGTCCCAGACGGTGATCCAGCCGTCGCGGCCGGCGGTGACGACGACCGCGCCGGAGGCGGACACGGCGACGGCGGGCTCGCCCGTGTCGACCCGTGGCCGGTCGCTGACCGGCGCCGTCGACAGCAGCCTCGGCGGCCGGTCGGGCGCGACCGCCCACAGCCGCACCTCACCGGTGAAGCCGACGGTCGCCGCCCGGTGAGCGGAGCCGCCGACCGCGGTGCCCTCGACCGACTCGGGCAGCACCGGTCCCTGCGCCGGGCAGGCCGGCGCGAGCGTCCAGAAGTTCACCTTCGACCCGGCCGAGCGGACGAGGAACCGGTTGCCGGCGGTGAACATGACGGGCCCGCCCGTCTCCGGCGCCGCGATGCACGACGGCATCCGGGCGTAGGAGAAGTCGTGGAACTCGGTCGGGCTGACCCGCACGAGGACCGGCTTGCCGGTGCGGGCGTCCCAGCTCGCCATCGTGTTGTCGGCCGGGCTGAACGCCGCGGCCGTCGCGAACTCGGCCGGCCGGTGCGCCAGCTCCTCGCCGGGCGGCCCGAGGTGCCACAGCAGCAGCCCGGACCAGGAGTCGTCGACCACGAGGGCGGACCCGTCGAGGCTCGTGGACAGCGGGGTGAGCATCCGCGGCCGGCGGGTGTCGCTCCCGGCGGGAGGCTTGGGTGCGGGGATCTCCCAGCGGCGGAAGGCGTCGCGGGTGTCCACGGCGGCGAGCGCCGACCCGCCGACGACGAGCACGCCCCGCGAGGTGAACAGCAGCGCCGGCACGGCGGGCCCGGCGGGCAGCAACTGGTGCCAGACCTCGGTGAGCGGCGCGCCGGCGGTGAGGTCCCACACCCGGACCGCGAGGTCACCGGTCCGCTGCAGCAGGGTCGCCGGAGCGAAGCCGGCCGCGAGGTACCGGCCGTCGGCGGAGAACTCCAACGCGGTCACCCGGTGCCCCTGGTGCACGACGCGACCGGCGGGTCCCGCCGGCGACCGCACCTCGATCCCGCCGTCGGCGTCGGCGATGGCGATCAGCTTGCCGTCGCGGCTCGTCGCGACGTTGGTGACGGTGCCACCGGCCTCCGGGAGGATCCGCGTCACGCGGTGCTCGCCGAGGCGTGCGGTGTAGATGCCGCCCGCCGCGGCGACCATCACGTCGTCACCACCGGGCACCGCCCGCACGGCCTGGATCTCCCCGGGGAAGGTGAGCGCGCCGCCGGTCGTGGACGCGTCGAGGACGGACCGCAGCGCCTCCGGGGTCGGCGAGATCCGGTACGCGGCGGCGGCCAGCTGGCGGGCCAGGTTCGGATCCTCCGCCATCAGCTTCCGCGCCTGCTCCGCCACCGCCCGCGACGACGCCATCCGCCGGGTCCGCTCCGCCTCGCGGCTCTGGAGGAAGTACACCGTCCCGGACACGGCCAGGACCAGCGCCACGACGGCCGCCAGCGCGCCGCTGACCCGCTGCCAGTCCGGGTGGTACAGCGTCCGCCACGCCTCGCCGACGGTCCGCACCGGGTGGACGTCGGGGCGGCCGTCCACCTTCGGGCCGCCCGTCCGCGGGACGATCGCGACGAGCTTGGCCCGCCGGGCCGCGTCGAGCTTCGCGTCCATGCCGCCGACCTCGCCGAACGTGCCGCCGGCGGTGAGCCTGCCGGTCACGGCGAACGGCCGGCGCGACGGTCGCAGCCAGCGCGCCGCGGTCATGACCGGCCGCCACCCCCGCGCCAGCACCGCCGATCGGGTCGGCGGGCCCAGCACGGCGACGAGCAGCACCGCGAACGCGGCGCCCGTCGAGTCGCCGACGACGTGCAGGCAGGGCTCGCCCGGCACGGTGAGCCGCCACACGACGCACGGCGCCGACTCCCGGCCGGCGGTCGCGTGGCGCCAGGCCGCGGCGATCGACCCGGCGAACGCGTCGTCGCCGCGCAGGAACGCCGTCGCCGCCGGGTCCGGGTACAGCCCGGCCGGGCCGCCCGGGACCAGCGCGATCTCCAGCGTGCCGGCGACACCCTCGCTGCCGTGCCGGCCCTGCCGCTCGAACAGCACCGCCATCCGCTGCGCCGCGCGGCGGGGGCGCAGCGCCCCGGCGGCGAGCAGCGCCTGCAGCACCACCCACGAGCGCACCGCGCCGCCCGGGAGCGGCTCCACCAGCTCGGCGATCCGCTGGGCCGCCGGGTGCCGGTGCGCGGTCGGCATCGTCTCCGGCATGATGCGGGTGTCCCGCCAGTACGTGACGGCCGCCGCGACATCGGCGTCGGTGCGCCCGGCGGCGGCGAGCGTGACCTGCGCGACCGCCACCGCCGCCCGGCGGAGCGCGGTGCGGTCCGCGGCGTGTCGCGGGGTCTTCTCGTCGAGCAGGCTCAGCAGCCCGGACTCCTCATCGAGCCAGGCGTCAACGAGTCCGGGCTCGGTCCGTGCGGCGGCGGCACACGCCGCCCACCAGCCCGCGACAAGATCGTGGAACAGCTCCGTCGGCGACCCGGCCGGGTCCGTGCCGCGCCGTGCCCGGACGATCCGCGCGATCTCCGCCTCCGGCGTCATCGGTCCAGCTCCGCGGCGATGCGTTCGCGAGTGGCCGGATCGACCTCGTCGGCGAGTGCCCTCCACGCGTCGATCGTCTCGACATCGGCCGCCGCGGCGATGGAGTCGCGGATGGGGGCCGTCCTGAGCTCCGCGAACGGCTCGGTCAGCTCCTCCACCGACCAGGGGCGGTTGCCTGCGAACCCGGTCAGTTCGACCACCGCTTCGGAGATCCTGAACGGCCTGGCCCCGACGGGAGCCACGATCGTCCGGTCGCCGCCGTCCCGGCCCGCGAACCGGATCAGGAAGCACCGCACGTGATCCGCCGACGCGGCCAGATCGACCTGGACCCGGCCGCCGGACATCTGCCGGACGGAGACCCGGACGTTGCCGCGGTCCGAGGCGAACCTGTGGACCGTCTCCTCCGGTGCGGCCGCGAGCACAAGTTCGTTCGTTCGCAGCGCGGGCAGCGTCATGATGAACTGGTCGACGTCGACGGAGAACCCGTGCGACGCGCGGAGCATCACGCGGCTCAGATCGCAGTGCCGGACCCGCCGCATCAGGGTCCGGGACGCGTCGGTCGGTGGGCCGGCTGTGTCGCGCAGGGCCGCCACCAGTGCGAATGCCGCCGCGCGGAGCCGCGGAATGCCGGCAGCGAGCGCGCGTGCCACGACGAACGCCAGCTCGTCGAGCCGCTCATCGGCATCCGCGCGGCGCTGGATCAACGCTGCGCGCAGTGCGAGGCCGTCGGGGCTGTCGACGATCCGAGCCGCCGCGCCGGTCGCCGTCGCTTCGTCGCCGAGCTGGAGCGCGGTGAATCCCAGCAGCGCCAGGCCGAGCGCCGGCAGGTTCGCGAGGTCGCTGCGGAGCACATGGAGCGCGGCGTCGGGCCGGCCACGGTCGGCGAGGGCGATCGCCGCGCTCGTCGGGTCGCGGACGGTCCGCCCGGGGCCGGTGAGGCGGGTGTCGCGGGACCCGGGGCCGACCACGACGACCTCGTCGAAGCTGTCGGGGCCGGTGGGCAGTGGCACCGAGACGGCGTACGTCCCGGGCGGCAGCGTGATCGGCTCGCCGGTGCTGCCGGTCGCCACCACCTTCAGCCGGCTGTCGCGGACCGTCACCGGCAGGGCGACCCCGTCCATGTCGACGACCAGCGTGCCAGGTTCCGTCATCGCAGCGTCACCGTCTTGTGTGCTCTCGGCGGAGCGACCTGCACCGATGCCACCGTCTCCGGCGCGAACCGCGGGTGCGGCGGGTCGAAGGCCACCGCCAGGGTCCAGATGCCCGCCGGCACCGGCACGTCGACCACCGGCAGCGGGCGGCGTTCCAGGGCCTGGACGTCGCCCTCGAAGATGCGCGCGGTGCACCCGGCGGCGTGCTGGGCGGCGGCGGGGTCGACGAACAGCGTCACCGGCACCGACGGCACCTCGCACTCCAGGAACGCGACGTCCGACAGGTACGAGCCGCCGACCATGACCGTCTGCTCCTCCGCGCCGACGGCGGCCAGCTCATGCGCCCGCCGCCGCAGGTGGCGGTGCAGCGACTCGGCGGTCACGCCCCACCGCTCCCCGTCGCCGTCGAGGCGGGTGCGGGCGTCGAGGTCCAGGCACTCCAGCAGGGCCCGCACGAAGACGCTGCCCACGCCCGACTGCCAGGCCGCCGTCCCCGGCGCCGCGGCGAAGAAGATGGGCCGGTGGGCCGGGCCGGTGCCGCGACGCGGTTCGAGGGTGATCCTGCCGCGCAGCGGGCCCGCGTAGTCGTCCAGGCCGTGTGCCGGCACGCGGCAGGCGTCGACGAAGTACCACTGGCGGGTCGGGCAGCCGTCGAGGCTCAGCCCTCTCCGGACGCCGGCGACGTCGACGGCCGCGTCGAACGGGTCACCGATCGCGCCGGCGTCGCGGAGCATGACGATCGCGCCGTCGTCGGTCTCCTGCACGCCGTGTCCGCAGATGTACAGGACGGCGACGTTGTCCGGCGACGACCGGCAGTCCCGCGCCCACTCGTGCAGCGCCTGGTGCACGGCCGCGCCGTCGGCCCGCGGCACGGTGTCGCCGCCGGAGACGTATGGCCGCTCGTCGTCGGTCGGCGCGAGCAGCAGCCGGATGCTGCCCAGCCGCCGGTCCCCGCCCGGGTACCGGTCGCGCATCCACCGGGCGAACAGGTCCGCCGACGTCGCGCCCGACGGCAGGTCGTCCAGGTCGGACAGCGGGCGGAACGGGTACTCCGACACGCCGATCACCAGCACGTGCGTCGCGGGCCCGGGGGTGTCGTCGCGGAACCAGCACGGCAGCGGCGCGGTCATCCCGCCGTCACCCGCCCGCCGGCCATGATCCGGTCGAGGGCGCCGGCGATGACGGTCAGGCCGGCCTGCGCGCCGAACCCCCACGCGGCGACGGTCACGTAGTCGCGCCAGCCGCCGAAGGCCTGGTCGAAGTACAGCGCGCTGAGCCCCGTCCAGACGGTGACGACCGCGATGGCGGCGAACACGAGCACGTTGCGGACCCGCCGCGACCGGGCGACCCGCCGGGCCGTCGCGGCCGCGCCCTCCCGCGCCTCGGCCAGCGCGAGCGCCGGGTCGGGCGGCACCGGCGGCAGCGGCACCGGCCCAGGTCCGGGGCCCGGCACGCCGGATGCGACGAGCCGCTCGCGGGACTGCAACGCGTGCAGGACGACGGCCGGCGCGTCGAGGCGCTCACCGATCCGCAGCCCGGTGTACGCGGCGCCGTCGGCCGCGGCCCACATGTCCTCCAGGACCGCGTCGACCGTGGCGGCCGCCTCCGTCAGCGACCGCAGGTCGGTCGCGTCGCGCTGGGCGGGCTTCAGCCGCCGCGCGAGCGCCCGCAGGCCGTGGACGGCGGTGGCGTCGGCAGGCCAGGCCCGCAGGGCGACGGTCGTGGCGTCGATGTCGGCGATCAGCTGCGGGACCGTGTCGACGTCGTCGATCGGCCGGCCCCGCAGCAGCGCCCCGGCGTGCGTGACGAGGGCCGGCAGCCGGCCGGCCGCCGCCTGCCCGGGCCTGGCGTCCCACGGGGACGGCGGGTCGCCCGGCGTGCCGGCGACGGCCTGCTCGGCGACGCCCAGCGCGGCGAGGCGCTGGGCCGTCGCCGGCCACGCGTCGACGAGCTGCCGCAGCGCCGTCATGACATCGAGCTGCGCCTGGAACGGTCCCTCGTCGGCGGTCAGCTCGCTGAACCTGCGGCTGAGCTTCGCCAGCTCCGACCGGACCGCGGCGAGCCGCGCCTGCAGGGCGGGCAGGAACGAGTAGGCCCGCCACGGCGCGCCCCCACCGGCCTGGCGGAACCGCTGATGCGCGGCCGCCGCCTCCGCCTCGAGCAGCCACGACTCCTCGACCGCCAGCGACACCGTGCTGAGCCGGCCCGCCTGCCAGGCGGTCACCAGCGCCAGCGCGACACCGGCGAGCAGGACCAGGAGCGGGAACACGAAGTCGTCGGTGCTGCGCAGCGTCAGCGCCACCTCGCCGGCCGCGTCGTCGTCCGGTGCCAGATCGATCGTCCCGGTGTAGTCGCCGGCCCGGGTGGCGCCCGCGAAGGCGAGCTCGACGTCGTGCCGCCCCGCGTGGCAGGTCGCCTGCACGGTCACCGCGCCGCCGCCCGCCGACGCGAGCCCGCCGACCGGGATCGTCGCGTCCCCGGCCGGGCACGTGACGCCCTGGGCGAGCGGCAGCGTGGCGCCGCTGAGCCCGGTCACGAACGGGCCGCGCGACGACGTCACCTGCCACTCGGCCACGAGCGGCAGCCACCCCACCGGCGCCGGGCCGATCTCGTACGCCCGCCGCGCGACGACGGCCGGCGTCCCCGGCGCCCGGGCGACGGCAACCAGGAATCCGGGCGCGCCGTCGTCCCCGGCCGGCGTGACGGTGAAGACCGCGACCCCGCCCGGATCGAGGTGCGCGCTCGCCGGTGCGACGGTGGCGGCGCCGGTCCCGCCGTCCCCGGCGATGCTCCGGATGTCGACGTCGTACGGCACGCCGGCGTTGTTCACGACCGCCGCCCTCGCCGGGTCGCCGGGCCGCAGCCGTAGCACGGTCCCGTCGAGGAACTCCACGTCGGCGCCGTCGGCCAGCGCGGGCGGCGGAGCCAACGATCCGACCAGCAGCATGACCGCCGCGACGATGCCGGCTTTGCGCAGCACGTGCCCTCCCATCCCGGGTGACCGGTTGTGGTTACCCTGTCACGGTCGATGGCCGGCGTGATCGTCCGAGCGGATACGGTGCCCGGCCGATCGTGCCTCGACGCACCTGGACCACCGGCCCCCGAACGGCTGCCATCTCGTCGATGGGCCGACGCCGGCAGGTGGGACGGGTTAGCGTGGCCGGATGACTGCAGCGGAAGAACACCGGAGCATCGCCGGCACGTTCACCGACCGGGTCCGTGGCGTGCCGGCCGGTGGCTGGGACCGACCGGCACCGTGCGAGGGCTGGGTGGCCCGGGACGTCGTCGGGCACCTCGTCGAATGGCTGCCAGGGTTCCTGCGCGCCGGCGCGGGCATCGACCTGCCGAAGGGGCCGCCGGTCGCCGAGGACCCGGTCGCCGCCTGGCAGGTGCACACCGACGCCGTGCAGGCGCTGCTGGACGACCCGTCCAGCGCCGACCGGATGCTGTCCAACCCGCACATCGGCGAGCTGCCGGTCGCCACGGCGATCAGCCAGTTCTACACCTCCGACGTGTTCCTGCACACGTGGGACCTGGCCCGTGCGACCGGCCAGGACGAGCGGCTCGACCCGCAGCGCTGCGCGGTGATGCTGGAGGGCATGCTGCCGATGGACGAGGTGCTGCGCAGCAGCGGCCACTACGGCGCGCGGGTCGAGGTCCCCGCCGACGCCGACGCGCAGACCCGGCTGCTGGCCTTCATCGGCCGCGACCCTTCCCAGTAGTCGACGCCGCCCGGCCGGTCCCGGCGCGGGCCGAGACCGACCGGGCGGCCGGATTCAGTTGAAACTCTGCTGCCAGAATTCGGCGTCGGCTGCGTCGTGCCAGCGAGTGAACCCGCAGGCCCAGGCCACCGGATCGGTCAACGGCGGGCCACCGAAACGCGGCTCGCCGGAGACCAGCAGCCGCGATCCGACCCCGAAAGGCGCCGCTTCCAGGCCGACGCCGCCCGTCGGATTCGGCAGTTTGACGGTGACGCTTTCCGCCGAGCCGCCACGGAACCATCGGTGAACCTTGAACGTCACCGGAAGAAACATGTTCGTCCCGTCATTGGTGGCGCCGATTCCGGTCACCGACCCGTCGAACGCGAAACTGCGCCGGGCAAGTGACTGTGCCGAATACGACTCGACACAACTCTGGCTCGCGGAAGTGCCCGCGAAGACGTCGCCGCGGCGCGTGCCGGACGGTGACCCCGGCTCCGACGTCGACTCGGCCCTCGGCGGCGAGCCGGGCCCCGACGGCCGGTGTGGCAGGTCGTTCAAGGCAATGGCGAGCGCAACGACCGCCGCCGTCGCGGTCGTGACGGCCACGCCGATGGTCAATGCCCAGCGGCGGCGAGGTCGTGGTGCTGCCGCCGGGCTGTTGATGATCCTTTCGAGGAGCGCCTGCCTGGCGCGGGAGTCACCAAGTGCCTCCGTGTGCGCCGCGTCCAGCGCCATCGCCTGCCTGACGCGATCGGCGAGTCGTTCGTCCTTCACAGCTCCCACCTCCTGGCACTCCATGTCCGACACCCGGCAGGGCGTTACACCTCGATGCCCTCGGCGTTCAGCTCACGCGCGAACCGGGTCCGGGCGCGATGGAGCCTCACCCGCACGTACACCGCCGGGCGGCCCAGCGCCCGGGCGATCTCGGTGGGGGTGAGCCCTTCCACCGCGACGAGACCGAGAATGTCCTGATCCTCGGGGCGCAGGCGGTCGAAAGCGGCGGCGACGGCACCATCAGGGTCAGGCGCCTCGGTCGCCGTCGAGGTGGTCCCCGTCGCGAGGACCCGAGCCGCGAGCCGGTCGTAGCGGCGCCTGGAGCGCGCATGGTTCGCCAATACCCGGCGGGCGATACCGTACAGCCACAGTATTGCCTCTTCACCGTCCGGCATGTCCTCGACGCGCCGCCAGGCGGTCAGGAAGACATCCGCCACGACATCCGAGGCATCCTGCACCGAATCGGTGCGGCGCAGCACGTAGGCAAAGATTGGCTCATAGTGGGCGGCATATGCTCGCTCAAACCGGGCCGATCGCATACCCGCTCCATGTCCACCAACACCCCATGCGTTACACCCGCTTTCGCAAGCATTGCAGATTCGGCATCTGCCGTACCGAGGCCGCCTGCGCTATCCCGGCGCCGCGACGAGTGCGTCGCCGAGCGGGGTGCGGCGGTAGAGCACGGAGCGGCCCGACCGGGCACGGTGCACGAGCCCCGAGCGGTGCAGGACGGCGAGGTGGTCGCCGACGGCGCCGGTGGCCATGCCGTACGCCCGGGCGAGCTGGCTCGTGCTGGCCGGGTCGCCGAGGGTGGCCAGCAGCAGCGCCCGGGACCGGCCGAGCAGCGCCGACAGGTGCGCGGGCGGCTCGGGCGGGCCGTGCTCCAGCAGCGTCCCGACGCCGCGGGCCGGGTAGACGATCGCCTTGGGCCAGGGGTCGTCGGCGTACACGGCGATCTCCGGCCACACGAACACCGACGGGACGAGCAGCAGCCCGTCCCCGCCGAGCGCGATCTCGCCCCTGCTGCGGACGTGCAGGTCGATGCCGCCGTCGCGCCAGCGGACCTTCCGGTGGAGCCCGGCGAGGGCGGCGGCCCAGCCCGCGCGGCCGAGCTCGCCGACGCGGTGCACGACGTCGCGCTCGCACAGCAGCCGCAGCCGCGGCCAGTCGTCTTCGAGCAGCGCCGTCCACGCCGCGGCCAGCACGTCGGCGAGCCGGTCCAGGACGTCCGGCGCGGCCAGCACCGCCCGCGCGGCGTCCGACACGTCGCGGCGGTGCCGCAGATAGAAGTCGATCTCCGCCCGTACGCCGTCCGCCGGCGCGGCGCGCATCGTGGCGAGGTCGTCCTCGATGGTCTGCAGCCGCGGCGGCGGGGAGAAGAACGTCGCGCCGGCCCGCGGCGTGTGCAGCGCGTCGATCGCCCCGAGCCCCGCCCCGTGCCGCCCGGCCAGCTCCGTGAACCGCGGCCGCAGCCGGGCCAGCCATGCCTCCGGCACGCCCTGCGGGTGCGGGCTCTGCAGGGCGCGGATCAGGTGGTGCAGCTCGAAGACCGGCGACAGCGCGAACCTGGTGCGCACCAGGTCCTCCGCACCCACCAGGAACCGCAGCACGCCCTCGACCTTACGCCGTGTGGCGAATCATTCGTGCCGTTGCCCGCTCGCCCACAGGCTGGTGCGCATGACTGTCGTCGACCGCCCGGCCACGTACCGCGAGGTGTTCGCGGAGCCGTCGTTCCGTGCCCTGTTCGTCGCGCGGACCCTGGCGATCGGCGCGAACTCCCTGCAGATCTTCGCGCTGTCCGTCCTGGTCTACACCGGCACCGGCTCCGCGCTGCTCAGCGCGCTCGCCTTCGGCGCGGGCTTCCTGCCGCAGGTCGTCGGCGGGCTGCTGCTCGGGTCGCTGACCGACCGCCTGCGCCCGCGGCCGCTCATCGTCGCCGGGTATGCGGTCGAGGCCCTCCTCGCGGCGGCCCTGGGCCTGCTCGACCTGCCGGTCGCGGCGAGCCTCTCGCTGGTCGCCGTGGTCGCGTGCGGCACGCCGGTGTTCGCGGGCGCGGCGGCCCGCGTCATCGCCGAGCAACTGACCGGCGACGCGTACGTCCTCGGCCGCTCCGTGTCCAACATGTCGTCCTCGGCCGCCCAGCTGCTGGGCCTCGCGGGCGGCGGCGTCGCAGTGGCTGCCGCGGGCCCCCGCCACGCCCTGCTCTTCGCCGCCGCCTGCCATGTGGCCGCCGCCGTGCTGGTCCGATTCGGCCTCGGCTCAGGTGGCGGTGAGGTGAGGTCCCGTGGTGGCGCCGTCCGTTCCGGTGGTGGCGCCGTCCGTTCCGGTGGTGGCGCCGTCCGTTCCCGTGGTGGCGCCGTGCTTTCCCGTGGCGGTGCCGTCAGGGACAGCTTGGCCGGGGCGTCGGCGTTGTTCGGTGACCGCGCCATCCGCCGGCTGCTGCTCGCCCAGTGGCTGCCGTCCGCGTTCGCCGCCGGCGCCGAGGCCCTCCTCGTCGCGTACGCCGGCCGCCGCGGCTTCCCACCAGGCTCCGGCGCAGTCCTCATGGCCGCCCCCGCCGCCGGCATGCTCCTGGGCAACTTCGTCGCCGGCCGTTTCCTCCGTCCCACCCTCCGCGAACGCCTCGCCGGTCCCTTCCTGTTCCTGCTCGGCATCCCACTCATCGCCGTGCTCGCCGCCCCACCGCTCCCGGTCCTGGCGGTGCTGCTCGTCATCGCGGGGACGGGCTTCGCGTACGGCCTCGGCCTGCAACGCGCCTTCCTCGCCGCCGCCCCCGAGGCCCGCCGTGGCCAGCTCTTCGCCCTGCTCTCCACCGGCATGATGGCCCTGCAAGGCCTCAGCCCCCTGCTCCTGGGCACCGTCGCGGAGCTCACTTCGCCGGCCCTGGCCATCGCGTCCGCCGGAGCCGCCACGGTACTGGTGGCCCCCCTGCTCCTGCGCGTCCGTCCCAGCTCCACGGCGCCCTGATCCACCTGACCCGCGTCACCGCCGGCCGTCGCGAGCGTTCGGACCGGTCAAAGACCTCCGTGCCGGCCCGTGCCGGCCTCGAGGCCGTCCTTCTGCCGGAGTGCGGCTTCCAGGCGGTCGCGGGCAGCGGTCTGGGCGGTGATCCGCTCGTTGAGGACCGCCAGCCGTTCCCGCGCGACCCGCAGGCCCGTGGCCGAGGGCGGTGCGGCGGCGACGTCGCCGTCCAGGCATGGCAGGAACACGCGGACGTCGTCCAGGGTCAGGCCGGCGGCCAGCAGGAACCGGATGTTGCGGACCCGCACCGCGGCCCGTTCGTCGTAGACGCGGTAACCGTTGGCGGCCCGCTCGGAGGAGATCAGCCCGGCCTGCTCGTAGTGCCGCAGCGCGCGAGCGGTCGTCCCAGTCGCTTCGGCCAGCTCACCGATCCGCACCCGTCCCCCTCCGTGGCCACTCCTATCACGCCACGACCGCTCCGCCGTCGACCGGGAGCACCACGCCGGTGACGAACGACGCGGCCGGTGCCGCCAGTTGGATGATCGCCCAGGCCACCTCCTCGGGGCGGCCGATCCGGCCCAGTGGGGTGTGTGCCAGTTGCCATTCCCGCACCGCGGCCAACCGCTGCGGCGTCAGGCCCTGGTGCTCGCCGATGGGGGTGTCGATCGCGCCGGGGGCGACCGCCACCACCCGGACCCCGCGGGGTGCCAGCTCGACCGCCCAGCTGCGGGTCAGGATCTCCAGAGCGGCCTTGGTCGCGGCGTACACCGAGTTGCCCGGCCAGGCCCGCTGCCCCACCGCCGTGCTGACGTTGACGACGACACCACCGGACTCCTCCAGCAGCGGCAGCGCGGCCTGGGTCAACAGGATCGGCGCGACCATGTTGGTGGCGACCTGCGCCGCGATCTGCCGCGGGGTCAACCCGCCGAGGGCGCCACCGTGGACGATGCCGGCGTTGTTGACCAGCACGTCCAATCGGCCGAACGTCTCCGCCACCGACTGGGCGATCCGCTCGGGTCCGTCCTGGGCGGTGATGTCGACGGGCAGCGGCGTGATCCGGTGGTGGCCGGCCGCGGTCTCCCTGAGCGTTTCGCCGCGCCGCCCGATCGCGACCACGTGGGCGCCCTCGGCGGCGAAGGCTCGGGCGGTGGCCCGCCCGATGCCGGTGCCGGCCCCGGTGACGGCGACGACCCTGACGCTCCGCGCTGCGGTGTTGTCCATACCGGTCATCGTGCAACCCTGCCGCCTACGACAAGGTCAACGCCGCAGCGGCGAGAGGGCCCTGGTCGCGTCACGAAGATCGCGGTGCTCCGGTGTGGCGGAAGGTGTCGGAGGCGCGGCGGGTGAAGCCGAGTCGTTCGTACAGGCGGATGGCGGAAGCGCGGTCGGGGCGGGAGGTCAGGTCGATGGTGCGGGCACCTTCGGTGCGGGCGAGGTGCAGGGCTTCGCGGATGAGTGCGGCACCGGCGCCGTGGCCTCGGGCGGACCCGTCGACGACGACGTCCTCGATTCTGGCGCGCAGGCCGGTCGGGACGGGGAACGTGACGAGCGTCAGGACGCCGCTGATCGTGCCGTCGATGCGGGCGGCGAGGATGCGGTTGCCCGGCCAGGCGATCAGTGCCTGGAGGGCGGTGGCGTCCGGCGGCGTGGCGGAGGCGGACAGCTGGGGCAGCAGGCGGGTGAACGCCTCGACCGCTTCTTCGGTGGCGGCGGTGAGGCGCTCGACGGCGACGTCCATGGCGGCACTGTAGCGACGGACGGCCGTGGGGTGGCGGGTCGTGGTGGTCGCGGTGGTGTTGGGTGTGGCGTAGGACGGCGT
>NZ_JBFAJA010000059.1:37536-92955 GCF_040654975.1 Dactylosporangium sp. NPDC050588
GTCGGTGCTGGACTGTAGCGACGGGCGGCCGTGGGGTGGCGGGTCAGTGGTGGTCGCGGTGGTGTTGGGTGTGGCGTAGGACGGCGTCGGTGCTGGACTGTAGCGACGGGCGGCCGTGGGTTGGCGGGTCAGTGGTGGTCGCGGTGGTGTTGGGTGTGGCGTAGGACGGCGTCGGTGCTGGCGGTGACCTGGTCGATCTGGTCGGCCAGGGTGGGGTGGTGGTCGAGGTGTGGGCGGGCGGCGGCGAGGAGGGCGGGCAGGGCGGTGGCGTCGGGGTCGGCGAGGGCGTGGTGGAGGCGGTGGAGGTCCTCGGTCGCGGCGGCGGGCGCGTCCGCGAGGGCGGCCACCTGGGCCGCGAGGCGGCGCAGGTCGGCGGTGTTGTCCGCGGTCCAGCGGGCGACGGCGCGGACGCCGGCGCGGTGGTCGCGCTCGGCGCGGACGCGGTCCTCGCGGGTGTCGCCGCCGGTGGTGGACGCGGCCCGCAGGTAGCGGCGCTCGGCGGCCTGGCGGCTGGCGACGCCGAGCGCCGGGGCGAGGGCCTGCCAGCTCACGCCGGCGCGCCTGGCGGCGGCGATCAGCACCGGCTCCGCCTCGGCGAGCTGCTCCTGTGCCCGGCGCAGCAGCACGAGGGACTCCAGGATGGCGGCCGGGTCGACCGGGTCGGCGTCGCCGGTCGCGGCGCGTTCGGTCATCGCGGCGACGACGGCGACGGCCGCGGTCAGGGCGGTGTTCGCGCTGGTCGTCATACATGTCCTGCCTGATGTCGTAGGTTCGTTGACATTCGGCTTGTCATCGGAACGATGACATGCTACAACCAAGGTATCGCGCATTGACCAATCAGTCGAGACCCAGGAGGTGGCCCCAATGTTGATGCGCAGCGAACCCTTCACCGAGGTCAACCGGCTCGCCCAGCAGATCTTCGGCGCTCCCGCGACCGGCACGTGGTCCCGGCCGACGGCCATGCCGGCCGACGCGTATCGCAACGGCGACGAGTTCGTGATCGTGTTCGACCTGCCCGGCGTGGACAAGGACGCGATCGACATCGACATCGAGCGCAACGTGCTGACCGTCCGCGCGGAGCGGCGCCCCGTCGACCTCGGCGAGCACGCCCAGGCGACCCTGAGCGAGCGGCCGCTCGGCGTCTTCTCCCGGCAGATGTTCCTCGGCGACGCGCTGGACACGGACCGCATCGACGCGACGTACCACAACGGCGTCCTCGCGCTGCGGATCCCGATCGCGGAGAAGGCCAAGCCCCGCAAGATCTCGGTCGGCGGCCACACCGAGCACGAGCAGAAGGTCCTGAACGGCTGATCCCGGGCCCGCTCCCGGCGGCCGGTGGCACAGCGCCGAGCCACCGGCCGCCGTGGAGCGCCTCAAGCCCGGCGGGATCCCGGACGGGCGGCGTTGAGCGTCAGCGCGACGGTGAGCAGTGCCAGGCAGGCGATTGCGGCGTACAGACCCCAGCCAGGGCCTTGCGGGACCAGGCCGCCCTCGTCGAGGTAGAGGTGGTCGGGGTCCAGGCCTGGCGTCGTGAACGGGTCGCCCCGATGGATGTACGCGGTGGCGGACAGCTCCGGCGCGGTGTCCGGCTCCGGTAGCGGCGGCGGCTGGATGCCGCGCCACTGGCGCACGCACAGGACGATCGGTGCCAGGCTGGCCAGTGCGAGCATGCCGCTGACGCGGCCTGGCACCTCGCCGCGCGCCAGACGCCACCCGGTCCAGGTCACGGCGATGAGCAGTCCGATGGTGACGGCGACCGGCCACCAGCCCGAGGTCTCCCATGCGGTGACGGCGCCGATCCCGCCTTCGGCGAGCGCACCACCGTCGGCGATGTCCAGGGTCCACCACGGGGTGAGGCTGCTGACGAGGACCAGCGCCCCGGCCACGGGCACCGGCCAGACCCGCCAATGCTTCAGCCTCACGGCACCGCCCCCGATCCGGCACCGGGCCGATGCGACCGACCATACGCGCGCGGACGGCCACGCACGTGGGGATACGTCCGGAAGTCCTGGCGTACGTTGGGGGCGAGGGAGCGGT
Source organism: Dactylosporangium sp. NPDC050588 (assembly GCF_040654975.1). Taxonomy (NCBI): domain Bacteria; kingdom Bacillati; phylum Actinomycetota; class Actinomycetes; order Micromonosporales; family Micromonosporaceae; genus Dactylosporangium; species Dactylosporangium sp. NPDC050588. The sequence goes on from NZ_JBFAJA010000059.1 coordinate 39,574, forward strand.
GGCCCGGTCTGCGGTTCGGCGCCGCGGTACCGGAGGCGATCGGCGCGCTCGGAGACGAGGCGCTGCTGGTACACCTGCTGCCGATGCTGCACGAGGACCGCCTCAGCGTGTCGGAGCGGCACGCCGTCATCACGGCCTTCGCGAACTTCGGCGAACGAGGGAGGGCACTGATCGGGGGCGAAGGGGGCGTGCGGCGGATCGAGGACGCCGACGACGCGTTCCTGCGCGGGCGGATCGAGACCATGCTGGGCGGGGCGTTCGACGCGTACGCCGGCGTCCTGCTGGTCGAGCCGTCGGCGCACGCCGCGTTCCAGCTCGCCTGGATCGACCGCGCGTACGGCGCACCCGTCACCGCGGCGCGCGTCGACTGGATCCGCGGGCTCGGCTTCGCCGGCGAGGACCTCCTGGCCGAGGTCGCGCGGCCGGTGGATCGGCCGCTCGAAGGGCTGCGCATCGAGTGGGACTGCGGCCAGCTCGGAAGGCACGACCCAGCCCGCGCGGCCCGCGCCGCGTCCGCGGGCCTGCCGTCGCTCGCCAACGGCTGGCTCCGCCACGAGACGTATGCCGAGGCCGCCCGCATCCATCTCGACGAGGTCCGGGCGGCCACCGATGCAGCTTCCTGACTACCTGCCCGGCCAGGACGCGCCGCTGGTCGACGCCTGCCCTGGCTGGAGGACGAGCTGTTCTGGCCCGCGTTCCTGGTCGCCGTCGGCCACGTGGGGACTGCTGCCCACCGATCCGGTGCACCTGCTCCTGGCACTGCCGGCGTTCGGCAAAGGCGAGAACGGCGGCGGCGACCCTGCCCCCGTGGCGGCCGCCCTGCGAGCCGTGGGCGCGACCACGGCGGTCGACGAGGTGGCCGCCGAGCTGCTCGCCCGTCGATCCTACGGGCGCTAAATTCGGGTCGTGGATTAAGGTTGCTTTAGATCTCTGTCGGGCATGGGGCGGAGGCGCCTACGATCACGGCGGTCGTGCACCGTCCGCGCTTGTGGGGAGTCATCCGTTGTCGTACGCGTCGAACCACGGCGTTCCCTGGCGGCTCGGCCGGAGCAAGGTGGTGATGGCGGCGGCGGGCCTGATCGTCGTGGCCGGCGCGGCCGCGGTCTACCTCGCCACGTCGCCCGGATCGGCGAAGCCCCACTCCGTTGCGGATTCGTCGCCGGTGCCGGCGGAATCCGGCGCTGTGATCGGTGCGGCGCCCGCGCCGTCGGGGTCCGCGTCGGCCGCCACGAGCGCGAGCGCCGCGGCGTCGAAGTCCGCCACCGCCAAGGCGCCCGCGACGGGGTGGATCCCGGTGGACGCGGCGGCGTGGAAGGCGCAGGTCGACGCGTACCAGGCGCTCAAGACCGACCCGGTGCCGGCGGGGGTGGGCAACCTGGCCGAGTTCCGGGCGGACTGCCAGTACAGCCACTCCCTCGCCGACGACCCGATCGTCTTCCCCGGGCTCCCCGGCTCGTCGCACATGCACTCGTTCGTCGGGAACAAGGCCGTCACCGCCGCCACGACGCCCGAGGACCTGACGAAGTTCACGGCCACGACGTGCAAGCCGGTCCAGGACCACTCCGCGTACTGGGTGCCGACGCTGTACGACGCCGCGACGAACAAACCCGTCGAGACCACCGGCTTCCGGGTCTACTACCGGTCGCTGATGAACACGTCGGCCGGTCAGCTACCGATGCCCAACGGGCTGCGGATGATCAGCGGCGACGCCACGAAGCGGCAGCCGACGCCGCGCGGGGCGCAGGGCCAGTTCTACTGCGCCTTCTACGGCCCCGGCGACCTCGACGGCGTCGCGCGCAGCACCAACGGCAACTGGCCCATCTGCGGCGGCGACGCCACGCTGCACTTCATGATGCAGTTCCCGGACTGCTGGGACGGCAAGCACCTGGACAGCCCGAACCACAAGGACCACGTCAAGCACGGCTCGGGCAACGCCTGCCCGGCCAGCCACCCGGTGAAGATCCCGGCGATCACCTTCGACATCCAGTACGGCGCGAAGGGCACCCAGCAGGGCTACTACCTGTCCTCGGACAAGGAGGGCAGGAGCGCCTCCTCGATGCACGGCGACGCGTTCGTGATGTGGGACGCCGCCACCATGAACAAGCGCACGAAGAACTGCATCCTGCAGCGCCGTACCTGCGACAACAACGGCTACCAGCAGTAGGACGGCGGCATCGGTTAGGCTCTCCTTACTTTGCCACAGGGGGGATTGGCCGTGCCGTTCGTGAACGTCGGTGCCGTGACGCTGAACTACGAGGAGTCCGGCAGCGGCGACGCCGTGGTGCTGGTCGCCGGCACCGCCGCGCGCGGCCGCACGTGGCGGCTGCATCAGGTGCCCGCGCTGGTCGCCGCCGGCTACCGGGCGATCACCTTCGACAACCGCGGCGTGTCGCCGAGCGACCCGGCGAAGACCGGGCTCACCGTCGACGACCTGGTCGCCGACACGGCCGGCCTGATCGAGCGGCTCGTCGGCGGGCCGTGCCGGCTGGTCGGCTCGTCGATGGGCGCGCACGTCGTGCAGGAGCTGCTGCTGGCCCGGCCCGACCTGGCCACCCAGGCGGTGCTGATGGCGAGCCGGGGCCGCCCCGACGCGATGTCACGGGCGCTCGCCGCCGCCGAGCGCGCCCTGTACGACGAGCGCGTCCGCCTCCCCGGCGTGTACGACGCGACGACGCGCGCGGTGCAGAACCTGTCGCCGAGCACGCTGCAGGACGAGCAGGCGGTGCAGGACTGGCTCGACCTGTTCGAGATGTCCCCGGCAGACGTGACCGACGCCGGCCTGCGCCCGCAGCTCGACGTCGAGCTCGACACGGACCGGCTCGGCGCGTACCGGCGGATCGGCACCCCGACGCTGGTGCTGTCGTTCGCGGACGACGTGATGGCGCCGGCGGCCCGCGGCCGTGAGCTGGCCGGCGCGATCCCCGGCGCCCAGTACGCCGAGATCCCCGCCGCCGGCCACTACGGCTACCTGGAGCAGCCCGACGCCGTCAACGACGCGATGCTGACGTTCTTCAAGGGCTGAGCAAGGCTGATCAGCGCACGACCAGCTGTACCAGCAGCAGGTGGCCGGAGTGCGTCTCGACCTCGAACATGCCGGTCGTGTCGGCGCGGAACTCCAGCGTCGCCGGCCGGCCCGCTTCGAGGACGGCCTTGCGGTCGTAGCCGTGGACGTGCAGCTCGTCGGGCACGTCGGAGGTGACGGTGAGCCGGATCGTGCTGCCCTTGCCCACCTCGACCCGGCCGACGGGCGGCTCGACCCGGCCGCCGGTGATCGAGACCGTGATCGACCGGTCCTGTGGTGGTGTTTCGCCGGTACCGCCGCGGAACAGCACCCAGGCGACGACGCCCGCGGCGATCAGGATGGCGACGGCGACGAGCCGGAAGACGGCGTCGCGCGACCGGGTGGGCGCGACCTCGGTGGTGGTGGGCACGGCGGGTTCCTCACGGGAGCAGGGCAGGGCATGGCCCGGTGCGCCGCACACCGGTAGCCCGCCCCGGCCGCCGAGCCGGAGATGCGGACGGGCGTAAGCCTAACGGCCCGCCCGCGTCCGGGCGAGGGTCACCTGGTGCGGCGTCGCCGCTGCCAGACCGCGATGCCGGCGGCGACCACCGCGGCCGCGCCCAGCGCCGCCCACAGCAGCCCGGCGATGCCGCCGCCGTCCTCGTTCTTGGCCGCCGGCTCGGCGGCGGCCGTCGACGGGGGCTCGCTGGAAGGGGCGGCGGACGGCGAAGGCGAGGGCGACGGCGCCGCGCTCGTCGGGGCCGGCGCGGCGTTGGTGAACGTGAACCTGCCCTCCAGCGGGTGCCCGTCGCCGGCGGCCGTGCGCCACACGACCGTCACCGGACCCGGCGGCAGCGGCCGGACCGCCTGCGTGAGGGTCTTGTTCACCGATCTGGGGGTGCCCTCGCCGTACGAGACGCCGTCGGCACCGGTCACCTCGACGGTGCTCGCCTGCTGTTTCACCATCTCCGTGAACGTCAGCGTCACCGCGGCGATCGGCGTGCTGACCGTGGCGCCCGCGGCCGGGTCGCTCTTGGTGAGCGTCGTGTGTGCCCACGCCGGGGCCGGCGGCAGCAGGATGAGGAGCGTCGCCGCGGCGGCGGCCAGGGTCGCGCGGAGCGTCGCGTGCAGTCGCATGCGCCAATCCTGGCATGGGGCGCGGCGCGGACCTGGAAGCCGGTGGTCACAGCGGGCCGCATCCACTGTGACCACCGGCGCTCATGGGGTGCTACCTGCGGAAGACGAACCAGTCGACGTTGACGAAGTCGGCCGGCTGCCCGCTGCTGAAGCGCAGGAACACCGTGTGCCGGCCGGTGACCTGCGACGTCAGGTTGCCCGGGATCTCGCGGAAGCTGCTCCAGCCGCCGGTGTCGGCGACGGCGAAGCTCGCGACCGGCGCGTTGCCGACGTTGTCGAGGCGGACCTCGACGGTGCCGCTGACGCCGCCGGCGGCGCCGGAGGAGACGCGGGCGAGGAAGTCCTTCGGCGAGGTGGTGCCGAAGTCCACGTTGTCGTAGCGGGCCCAGTCACCGTTGGCGAGGTACCCGATCTGGTCGCTGCCGGGCACGACGCCGGACTGCGCGTTGTAGGACTCGGCCTGGATGGTGCTGTAGGCGCTGCGGCCGCCGCCGGTCTGGGTCGCGCGAACACCTCACCGTCCTCGCCAAGGCCGTCGACCTGGCCGGCGCGGCGGCCGCCGGGCGCCCCCCGGACCACGCCGGCGCGACCGCCGCGCTGCTCGCGCTCTACGCCCTGCAGGCCCAGCCGGAAGGCCTGCGGATCGTGGCCCGCGCCGTCCAGGAGTACGTCCAGCAGGTGCCCGCCGCCGACGTCGCCACGGCCCGGCGCCTCGACGGCTGCGTCCAGGAGCTGATCCTCGCCGTCGTGCGGGTCCGGCAGGTCGCCAACTTCGGCGACCGGTGGCGGCTGCGCTCCACGGTCGGCGCCCACTACGACCTCTCGATGGCGCTGCTCTACAACCGCCGATCCGACCCGCGGGACCTCGGCTGGCTGTCCGTCACCCCGGCGACCGCCGGCTCCCTCGGGCTCTGGGCCGCGGCAGGGCGGCTCGACGTCACGGACGGCTGGCGCCGCCACCCCGGCCCGGCGATCGGCGGCGGCACCTTCGAGGTGCGCGCGTTCCCGCCGGCCGGGCTGATCGACGCGGCCGGTCCAGGCGAGACGGTCTTCGTCGTGCCGGCGAAGGTCAACGCCAGCGACCGGGGTCTGCTCGCGGTCACCGGCGTCGTCGAGAGCCAGGTCGAGGACGGCCGCCGGCCAGCTCGTGCGGATCGGCGTCAGCATCGGCTGCACCCCGTGCGGTGACCGCGCCACCGCCGACGAGATCCTCTCCGCCGCCGACACCGCCATGTACCAGGCGAAGACCGCCGCCCGCTGAGGCGTTGCATCGCCGCCGACGCCTCGACAGGTGCCGTGCCTGTGCGACGGTGTCCGCGCTGTCAAGAAATTTCGGATGGCCTCAGGAAGATGCCGCTTTCACGGTACGTGTCGCGAATCCGGCGTAGCGTCGACGCGGGCTGCTCATCCTCCCTTTCGTCGCCGCCGTGAAGACACCGCACGTAGGATCGCGCCGCCGGCATGATCTCCATTTCGAAGACTCGGAGCAGATGTTCTTCGTCATGCTCACGAGGAGCCCTGATGGAATCAAATGCGACCTGGAGCGCGCGAATGGTAGCGTCCCCGACGCGAACCGCCTCGATCTGCATTCCGGCGTCAGGATGCCCTCGGGCGATTCTCTGCAACCGCCGTCGAAGCTCTGTCATCCACCGCGCCTGAAGGCCTGCCCATTCGCTGTTGAGATCAGACGGCGTGCCATCCGCGGACAGCACGGGAAGGCCAAGCGCCAACACGCCGGCATCCAATGTCAGGGTTGCGACATCGACGATCACATTGACCGCCTCGTCATGCCACTGCCTACGGTCTGCCCGTCGTTCTTCCGCAGCCTTGGTGATGGTCTGGACCTGCAACAGCACCAACCCTCCCGCGAGAGTAAGCAGCGAAGTAAGCGCCGCGGCGGCAACCGCTCCCCAAGTCATGGCCCAACTGTCGCACCGACGCACCACTCGGCGAGCGTCAATCACTCCGGGGGCGCCGTCGGCCCACGCACCGCGGCCCGCCCTGGCAGAACGTGACCGCGGCGGTTCGCCTCCGGGATACTTCAGGCGAACGTGAACAGGATCTTTCCGTGGCGTCCCGGTGCCATCGCGTGTTCGATCGCCTCGTGGTACTCGTCCAGGCGGTAGGTCGCGTCGACCGGGACGGTCAGGTCGCCGTCGGCGACGAGGTCGTTGAGTGCCCGGTAGGTCTGCTCGATCTCGGTGCGTGGAGCGTGGCGCAGCCAGTTGAGCAGCCAGAACCCGGTGTGCGTCACCTCGTTGAAGATGAGGTCGTGGGCGCGGACGGCGGGCGGCGCGTCGGTCGCGAAGGCGTAGCTGACGATCGCACCCCCGAACCTCAGCGCCGCGGCGAGGTCGGCGACCGTTCGTCCGGCCGTGGCGTCCAGGGCGAGCCCGAGCTCCGCGCCGTCCAGCGCGTCCGCGATCTGCGCGGGCAGATCGTCTCCGGCGACGATCACCCGGTCGCCGCCGGCGTCACGCACCGTTTCGGCGGCGGCCTCGCGTCGCACGACGTTGAGCGTCTTGAAGCCCCGCAGCCGGGCGAGGGCGATGACGCACAGCCCGACAGCGGAGTTGGCGGCGTTGAGGCCGACCCAGTCGCCGGGAGCCAGCGTGGCGAACTTGTGCAGCAGCAGGTACGCGGTCGCCGGGTTGATCGGCAGCATGGCGAGTTGCAGCGGGTCGCCGTCCTCCCGGATCGGCACGACGTTGCGGTACCCCGTGGTCACCTGGTCCGCCCAGGTGCCCTGCTCGTAGTTGGGCAGAATGACCACCTTCCGCCCGACCAGGTGCTGGCCCGCACCCCCGCCGGCGTCGATCACCCGACCCACTCCCTCGCCGCCGAGCGGGCTCGGCAGCGACGGCCGCATCCCATAGTCACCCCGGACGAGCAGCAGGTCGGACGGATTGACCGGTGCGGCCTCCATCTCGACCAGGACGTCGTCGGTCCCCAGCGCCGGGTGGGCCGTGCGCTCCAGCGACACGGACCGGCGCGGATCGCCGTACGACGTGACAAGCAACTGCGACATGAGCCCTCCAGGCCGGCTGCGCACTACCTCAGCGGTATGCCCCACCCACACCACGGCATGCCGCTGAAGCGGGTGATCCGGCGCCGGTCGCTCCTGCCATGAGTTGCCGACTCATCGCAGGACGTTCGGTCAGCGGCAATCAGCCGCCTCGCGGCCCAGGTGGCCGCCCTCGCTTCACCCGCCGCGCCTCCAACACCTTCCGCCACAGCTATCGTGACGCGATGGACGAGGCTCAGTTCTCCATCGACGGCGGCGACCCGCTCCGCGACGGGATGCGCCTGTCCGTCCGCCTCCGCTACGACTTCACCGTGACCGACGCCGCCCGCCTCCTTGCCGCCGCCCGCCGGCTCCACCTCGACCTGCACCCAGAGGCGACACCCGAGGACGCGGCCGCCGTCGTCACCTGCGCCGCCGACGCCATCTTCACCGTCCTGGAGCACGCCGGCGTCGGTGAGCCCCTCGAAGCCCGCCTCGCCGGCTTTACCACCGACGGCCTGGAAGCCGGCGGCTTCCGCGCCCAGGCCGTCATCGACGAACCGGACCCCTTGCCGGCCGGCTGGGACTGCTTCCGCACCGGCGACGTCTTCGCCCTCCCACCCTCCTCGACCGCCTGACCATGTTCCGCTTCGGTATTCAGTGGTTCGCCGGCGAGCCGGTGCGCTGACCACCAGTGCATCGTCCATGGCGTGAGGGGGCGGCCGGGCGCCCCGTCGGCGGGTGGCTAGGGCAAGATTTTACATATCCGGGTGTCCGGTTCGTGCACTACAGTGACTTCTGTTCATAGAGTGCCATCTTTGTAGATGGAAGTCTTTACTTTTGCTCGCCCCGTACATAAGTTGGCAGCGAATCGACAGAAGTCGATTGATGTCTCGTGACGGGGGATGCCGGGTGGTGATCGACCCTGCCCGGCGCACGGCCCCCTCGCGAGAGAGCGGAGGGGGATGGATGTTCCGTCGACGTACGTCGCGCAGATCGATGCTGGTGGGGGGTGCTCTGGCGGCATCGGCGGCCGGGTTCGGCACCGCGCTGACGCCCGCGCTCGCCCGGTCCCCGCAGCAGCAGGGCTTACCCGCGATGGCCGTGGGGGCGACCCGCAAGGTGACGATCTACGCCGAGGCGCTGCCGGGCAACCTGTACGGCTACGGGCTCGCCCCCGGACAGGCCACCGTCCCGGGGCCGACGCTGGAGATGTACGAGGGCGACACGCTCGAGGTCACCCTGGTCAACACGACGAACCAGCGGCTGTCGATCCACCCGCACGGCGTCGACTACAGCACCGAGTCCGACGGCAGCCCGCTGCACGCCTCGTTCAACAACCCCGGCGAGACCAGGACCTACACCTGGCGCTCGCACGAGATGACGGCCGCGGCGGGGCGGCGGTTCATGCCCGGCAGCGCCGGCTACTGGCACTACCACGACCACGCGATGGGCACCGACCACGGCACCGGCGGCGTGGCGCGCGGGCTGTACGGCGCGCTGACCGTCCGCCGCCGCGGCGACATCCTGCCCGACAAGCAGTTCACCGTCGTGTTCAACGACATGCAGATCAACAACAAGGTGGCGCCGGACACGCCGATGTTCGAGGCGAACCTCGGGCAGCGGGTCGAGTGGACCGCCATCGGCCACGGCAGCCTCTTCCACACGTTCCACCTGCACGCCCACCGGTGGGCGGACAACCGGACCGGGATGCTCGAGGGCCCCGCCGACCCGAGCCTCGTCATCGACAACAAGGACCTCAACCCGGGCAGCTCGTTCGGGTTCCAGGTGCTCGCCGGGGAGGGCGTCGGGCCGGGCGCGTGGATGTACCACTGCCACGTCCAGGCCCACTCCGACACCGGCATGGCCGGCCTGTTCCTGGTGCGCGACGCCGACGGCAGCATGCCGCCCGGCGCCCAGGAGGCCATCGACCGTTTCCACGGCCACGTGCACGACCCCGCCGCCGCAGCGGCAGCCCAGCCGCACGGCCACGTGCACGGCGGCTGACGACCCACCGACGAAGGAGCCCGATGAGGTTCACCCAATGGCGGCGCGCGGTCGCCGCCGCCGTCGCGCTGACCCTGCTGAACACCGCCCAACCGACCTTCGACGCCCAAGCGGAAGCCGCGCCGCCCGCCGAACAGCCGAAGGTCCTGCTGTTCCACGGCCCCGCCATCGAGCAGCTGGACCCGGTGGCCCGCGCCGCCGAAGAGATCACCGAGGTAGGAGCCGACAGCGGCATCGAGGTGACCGAGTCGGAGAACCCCGCCGTCTTCACCGCGGACAACCTCGCCAAGTACCGCGGCGTCGTCTTCCTCTCCGCCGCCGGCGCGGTGCTCAGCCGCGACCAGGAGACCGCGCTGCAGGCCTACGTCAAGGCCGGCAACGGATTCCTCGGCATCGGCGACGCCGCCAAGGCCCAGCCCGACTCGACCTGGTTCACCGGGCTCATCGGCACCCGCCCGGTCGGCGCGATCCCCAACGCGCTGCCCGTCAGCGCCGTGACCGCCAGTGCCGAGAACCCGCCGAACGAGACGAAGGAGAAGCTCACCGACGGCAACTCCGGCACCAAGTGGCTGACGTTCGCCACGACTGGCTGGGTGGCGTACCAGCTGAGCTCCCCGGAGGCCGTGAACGGCTACGCGCTCACGTCGGCCAACGACTTCCCCGGCCGTGACCCGAGGGACTGGACCCTGCAGGGCTCCACCGACGGGCAGACGTGGGTCGACCTGGACCGGCGGACGGGGCAGACGTTCGCCGAGCGGTTCCAGACCCGCCGGTTCGACATCGCCAACACCACCGTGTACCCGCGGTACCGGCTGAACATCACCGCCAACAGCGGCGAGCCGAGCATCCAGCTCGCCGACCTGCGCCTCTTCGCCGGTGCCGCCGAGCCGCCCGCGCCGCCGGTCGTGCAGGCGGGCGTGGTGGACGTCCTGGACCGGCAGCACCCGGCGACCGCGTCGCTGCCGCTGAAGGTGACCCGCTCCGACCGCTGGTACAACTGGGATCCGAACCCGGTCGGCACGGTGCACACCGTCGCGCAGGTCGAGGAGTGGAAGCACGTCGCCGGCTCCGGCGCCAACGGCCCGTTCCACCCGGTGTCGTGGTGCCGCGACTACGACGGCGGCCGGTCCTTCTACACCGGCATGGGCCACACCGAGGGCAGCTACGCCGAGCGGGACTTCCGCGCCCACCTCGGCGGCGCGCTGCGCTGGACCACCGGCGTCGAGCGCGGCGACTGCCAGGCGACGATCGCCGCCAACTACCGCGTCGAGCGGCTCACCGCCGCGAACCAGACCGGGCAGCTGGACCAGATCGGCGAGGCACACGGACTGACCGTCGCCCCGGACGGGTCGATCTTCTACGTCGGCAAGGCCGCCTGCCCGAGCGGGCCGGTCGTCGACTGGGCCAACCCCAATGTCGGTCTCGGCTGCGGCACCATCCACCGGTACGACCCGGCGGCGAAGACCGTGAAGCTGCTGACCACCCTGCCGGTCATGGGCAACCGCGGCAGCGGCTCGGAGCTGGTGAAGAACGAGGAGGGGCTGCTCGGTGTCGTCGCCGACCCCGGCTTCGCGCAGAACGGCTGGCTGTACGTGTACTGGATGCCGCACGCCTCCATCAACCGGGAGACCAGGATCGGGCAGCGGACGATCTCGCGGTTCACCTTCGACAAGTCGGCGCAGAGCATCGACCAGGCCACCCGCAAGGACCTCATCCAGTGGCCGGTGCAGATCCACAGCTGCTGCCACGCCGGCGGCGGGATGGCGTTCGACGAGGCCGGCAACCTGTACGTCGGCTCCGGTGACAGCAACTCCTCCGAGGGCTCCAGCGGCTACTCCGGCAACAACTGGACCGCCGAGTTCGCGGGCACGTCGTTCCAGGACGCGCGGCGCACCGCCGGCAACACCAACGACCTCAACGGCAAGATCCTGCGCATCCACCCGGAGCCCGGCGGCACGTACACGATCCCGTCCGGGAACCTGTTCCCGCCCGGCACCGACAAGACCCGCCCCGAGATCTACGTGATGGGCGTGCGCAACATCGCCCGGCTGCAGTGGGACCCGGTCCGGAACTGGCTCACCGCCGCGTGGGTCGGCCCGGACGCGGCGGCGCCGAGCCCGACGCTCGGCCCGGCCAAGTATGAGACGGCGACCGTCATCACCGAGGCGGGCAACCACGGCTGGCCGTACTGCATGGGCAACGGGCAGCCGTACCGCGACCGCAGCGACACCGACGCGACCGTCCTCACCGGCTGGTACGACTGCGCCCACCCGCGCAACACCTCGCCCCGCAACACGGGCCTGGTCGACCTGCCGCCGGTGAAGAACAACATGATCTGGTACTCGCCGGACGGCGGCGGCCCGGTCTTCCCCCTGCGCGCCGACGGCAGCGGCGTCCCGACGTACGTCGCGGCCGACGCCACCTACACGCAGCCCTACCTGCGCGGCGGCGGGCAGGCCGTCATGTCCGGCCCCAGCTACCACCGTGAGCTGGTGAACCAGAACAGCGGCGTCGCGTGGCCGGCGTACTGGGACGGCAAGTGGTTCATCGGCGACGAGTCCAACGCCAGCAACCGGATCGCGGTCACCGTCGACCCGGCCGGGGTGGCCGCGGCGGCGCCGCCGGTCTTCGCCGAGTCGCTGCGCGCCATCATCCCGTCCGGCAGCGGCGACAACCGGCTGCAGAGCTGGATGGACGCGAAGTTCGGCGCGGACGGCGCCCTGTACATGCTCGACTACGGCGGCGGCTTCTTCAGCCTGCACCCCAACCAGAAGCTGATCCGGGTGGCGTACCAGGGCGGCCCGGCGACCCCGGTGCCGGCGGCGACGGCGGTGGCGGTGCACAACAAGCCGCTCACCTACGCGTTCAACGGCTCCCGCTCCGGCGGCGTCTCGTGGCGCTGGGACTTCGGCGACGGCGGCACGTCCACCGAGGCGAACCCGCGGCACACGTATGCGAAGGTCGGCTCGTACACCGCGAAACTCACCGTCACGTATGCCGGCGGGGCGACGGTCGAGGTGCGCACCACCGTCGACGTGGACTGCGCCGTGCCGGACAGCGGCGCCACGGTCCGCCTCGGCGACACCGACACCGGCGTCGCCAACCGCACCGCCGGCGGGCACTGCACCGTCGACGACCTCATCGACGACGAGAGCACCTGGGCCGACCACGACGGCTTCGTGCGGCACGTCTCCGCGGTCGCCGACCGCCTGATGGCCGCCGGGGTGCTCAACGGGCGGGAGGCGGGGACGCTCACCCGCACCGCGGCCGCCGGACCGATCGGACGGACCGGCGACACCGGCTATGACGCGATCTTCGACGGCACCCCGGAGTCGCTGCGCGGATGGGTGCAGGCGCCGTCGGGGCAGTTCGTGCTCCAGGCCGACGGGACGCTGCGCACCGACGGCGGGCTCGGGATGCTCTGGTACGGCGCGAAGCAGTACGGGGACTTCTCGTTCAAGCTCCAGTTCCGGGACATGGCCCCGGGGACGGCCCGCGCCAACAGCGGCGTCTTCGCCCGGTTCCCCGACCCGCGGACGCCCCTGGAGCAGCGGCCGGCGGGCAGCTGCGGGACCGTCGGCTCGGCCCGCACGTCCCAGGCCTGGGTCGCCATCTACTGCGGGCACGAGATCCAGCTGTACGACGGCGACACCGGCGAACCGCAGAAGACCGGCTCCATCTACAACTTCGACCCGGTGCCGACGACCGGGGGCGCGACCGCGAAAGGTGTGTGGAACGAATATGAGGTCCGCGTCGTCGGGCAGCACTACACGATCGCGCGCAACGGCGTGGTGATCAACGAGTTCGACAACACGCCCGGCAAGCAGTCCTCCCGCGCCGGCGACCCGTCCACGGATCTGCGGCAGTTCACCAGCGGCTTCCTCGGCCTGCAGAACCACGGCACGACCGACATCATGGAGTTCCGCAACCTGCGGGTGAGGTCGCTGTGATCGCGCGTCGGGTGTTTCTGAGCGTGCTTCTGGCGCTGTTGCCGATGCTCGTGGTCGGACCTTCGCCCGCGCGTGCCGCCGACCAGGTCCTCACCTGGACGACCGACGGGGAGATCACCCGGTACAAGACGGCGCCCACCGAGGCCGTGGCCGGGTCGGCGACGATCGTGTTCGAGAACAGCGCGGCGACCGGCAACACCACCGGGATGCCGCACACGCTCACCTTCGACACCTCGACGGAGGGGTACAACCACGACGTCAGCGTCAACATCCTCGCCAACCCGTTCGACGCCGGCAACGGCCGGCACGAGGTCGCCGTCACGCTGACGCCCGGCCGGTACCGCTACTTCTGCTCCATCCCCGGGCACAGCCTGATGGTCGGCGAGCTCGTGGTCACCGGCGGCGGTGGTGGGGACACCACCCCGCCGACGGTCACCGCGACCGTCACCGGCACCTTCGCCAAGACCGTCACGGTCACCGCGACCGACAGCGGGTCAGGGGTGGCGTCGGTGGAGTACCAGCTCGACGACACGAGCTTCCAGCCCTACACCGCGCCGGTGGTGGTGACCGCGGTCGGCGACCACTCGGTGCAGTACCGCGCCACGGACGTCGCCGGCAACACGTCGGCGACCGGGTCGGTGTCGTTCAGCGTCACCGAACCCGGGCCGGTGGACACCACGCCGCCGACCGTGACCGCCGTGGTCGCCGGCGACGGCACCAGGTCCGCGACCGTGACGGTCACCGCCACCGACAGCGGATCCGGGGTCGCCACCGTGGAGACGCAGCTGGACGGCGGTGCCTGGGTGCCGTACACGGCGCCGGTGACCGTCACCGCCCCGGGCGCGCACATGCTGCACCACCGCGCCACCGACGTGGCCGGGAACCGCTCGCCGGAGGGCATGGTGATGTTCACCGTCACCGAGCCGCCGGTGGAGGACACCACGCCGCCGACCGCGACCGCGACGGTGACCGGGACCGGCCCGGCGACCGTCACGATCACCGCGACCGACAGCCAGTCGGGGGTCCGCTCGATCGAGTACGCCCTCGACGGCGGGGCCTGGACGGCGTACAGCGCTCCGGTCGTCGTCAGCGCCGCTGGTACGCACAGCGTCGCCTACCGGGCCACCGACCAGGCGTCGAACGTCTCGGCCCCGCAGACCGTGACGTTCACCGTCGTGCCGCCCGGCACCGACGCCTGCCCCAACTCCGACGACCGGCCGACCGTCGTCATCGGCGGGGTCGACTCCGGGGTCGCCAACGTCGACACCGGCGACGGCTGCACCGTCAACGACCTGATCGCCGAGCACGCGGGCTACCCGTCCCACGCCGCCTTCGTCCGGCACGTCGACGCCGTCACCGCGCCCCTGGTGACCAGCGGCGTGCTCACCCGCCGGAACCAGGGCGCGATCGTGCGCGCCGCCTCCCGTTCTTCCGTCTCATGAGGAGCCGTTCCATGCGTCGTTCTGTCACCACGGTCGCCGCCTTGTCGCTCGTCGCGGTGTTCGCCACCCCCGCGGCGCAGGCGAACGCGGGCCTGATCACGTACTGCGTCGGCACCGGCGGCGCCGTGACCGTGCCCAACGACCTCTACGTGCCGGCGGGGGAGTCCTGCTCCCTGGAGGGCACGACGATCACCGGCAACGTCCAGGTGGCGGCCGGCGCCAACCTGGTCGTCTCCGGCGGCACGATCAGCGGCGAGGTCCGGATCGCCGCCGACGGCTACCTGGACGCCACCGGCACCAGCATCGGCGGCCAGGTGGTGCTCGCCGCCGGCGGGTTCGGCGTGTATCTGCGCCAGGGCAGCAGCGGCACGGTGACGGTGCGCCCGAAGGGCACCGCCACCGTCGAGGGCTTCCTGTTCATGGAGGGCACGAAGGTCAACGGCAGCGTCAGCGTCAACGTCGGCGAGGCCCGCCTCGACCAGCTCACCGAGGTCACCGGCAACGTCAGCAGCAGCGGCGCGTACTACACCGACGTGCACGACTCGTTCGTCGACGGCACCCTGTCGGTGCTGAACAACTCCACCGGCAGTGTCGTGTGCGGCAGCGCCGTGAAGGGCAAGGCGACGTTCGCCGGCAACCTCGGCGGCGTCCAGCTCGGCCCGAACGGCACCCTCGACGGCTGCGCGTCCGGCGGGTACTGGGGCCGCGACGTCAGCATCACCAACACGATCGGCGGCGTGTCCCTCGAGGACAACATCATCAGCGGCCAGCTCCAGCTCGGCGGCAACACCCCGGCGGCCCGGGTCGGCGCCGACAACCGCATCCGCGGCGGGGTGACCGGCGAGCAGTCCCAGGCCGCGGCCCGCGCCTCGCTCGTCGCCGCCGACCGCGTGTCAGCGGGTGAGACCCGCGCGACGACCCGCCGCACCGGCGCCGTCGGCGAGGCGGTCGCATCGGGCCCCGCCGACCTCTGACGCACCACCGGGAAGGGCCGCGGGCATCGCGCCCGCGGCCCTTCAGCCGAAGGCGACGCTCGCCGCCGCCGGCACGTCGGTGACGGCGGCGGTGTAGCGGAACACACCTTCAGGCGGCGGCCGCGGATCGTCGCGCCGATCTGGATCGAGGCGGTGCCGCGGGCGCCGTCGACGTCGCCGTCGGTGAGCGACGCCCTGCTCAACGCCGCCCGCATGCGCGGCAGCTCGGGATCCGCCGGGTCCGCGACGGCGACGGCCCGCGCGGCGGTGCCGACCATGGCGGCCAGGTCGGCGGGGTCGCCGTGCTCCTGAAACCGGGCCTGCAGGCAGAGCCGCAGCAGGGTCAGCCGGGCGGCGAGCTCGGGGTGACCGTCCACGGTGACCGCGACCGCCCGCCGGAGCGCGTCAGTGGCGGCGTCGAGGGCCTCCGGCCGGTCCGTCCGCCAGTACTCCGCGAACGCCGCCGTGCCCTCGGCCACGAGCGTCTCCGCCGGGTTCCCGACGTCGGAACGTGTCCGCTCAGTCACGATCACATTCTCGGCGGTGCATCGACGTTCGGGCAATGCACCGGAGCGACTTCGATTGGATACGCTGTTTCCCTTCAGGGAGGATGCGGATGCGGTACGTCGTGATCGGGTGCGGCAACGTCGGGATGGAGCTGGCCGGGCGGTGGTCGGCGGCGGGGCACCACGTCGTCGGGACCACCACGTCGCAGCGGCGGGTCGCCGAGGTCGGCGCCGTCTGCGCCGACGTCGTCGTCCTGCGCGGCAGCGACGAGGACGCGGTCCGGCGGGCGACCCGGGACGCGGACGCGGTCGTGCTGACCGTCAGCCCGCGGGTCAGCCGCGCGTTCGACGCCCGCGAGCGGGTCGCGGAGTACGCGGACACGCTGATGGCCTCGGCGGCGACCGCGGCCCGCGTGCACCCGCGGGTCGTGTTCACCAGCTCCGTGTCCGTCTACGGCGCCGGTGAGGGACCGGTCATCGACGAGGAGAGTCCGCTGACCGTCAGCGACGACGCGTCGCCGCGCAACTTCATCGCCGCGGAGCGCGCCGTGCTGGGCGGCGGCAACGGCGCCGTGGTGAGGATTCCCGACGTGTACGGGCACCCCCGCGACCTCGACTACCCGTCGCGGGTCAGGATGGCGCACGAGCTGCTCGGCGGCAGCGTGCCGTTCGCGCCGGACGCGCTGCTGTACCGCATCGACTACCGCGACGCCGCCGCCGCGCTGGACCTGGTGGTGTCGGCGGGGCTCGCCGGCGTCTACAACGCGGTGCCCGACGCGGTCGTCCCGCCCACGAACCGGCAGGTGTTCGGGGCGATCTGCGCCGCCGAGGGCCGGCCGGACCTCACCTACCGGAGCGAGATCTGGACCCCGGTCGTGCCGGTGTCGTCGGCGAAGCTGCGCGCCGAAGGGTTCGCCTTCGCCTACTCCTGAACCGTCACGGTGCGGCTGGTGGCGGGGCCGGCGTGGAACGTGTACTTGCCCGGCGGGGTCACGAAGCCGCCGGACCAGTACGCGAGCGCCGTCAGCGGCACGTCGAAGCGGACCTCGCGCGACTCGCCCGCCGCCAGCGGCACCCGCTCGAAGCCGACCAGCTTCCGCGCGGGCGCCGGGACCGGCCAGCAGTCCGGGGTGACGTAGAGCTGCACGACCTCGTCGCCGGCGCGGTCGCCGGTGTTGGTGACGGTCACCGTGGCGGTCAGGCCCGCCACGCCCGCCTCGGCCGCCACGACGTCGAGGGTGTGGCTGAAGGTGGTGTACGACAGGCCGTGGCCGAACGGATACAGCGGCTCGTCGCGGTGGTACTGGTAGGTCCAGCGGGACCCGATGATGTCGTAGTCGGCGGGGTCCGGCAGGACGGTGTCGGCGCGGTACCACGTCTGCGGCAGCCGGCCGCCGGGGTTGTGCGCGCCGAGGAGGACCTCGGCGACGGCGGTCCCGAGCTCCTGGCCGGCGTGTGAGGTCCACAGGATCGCCGGCACGTGCTCCTGCGCCCAGTCGATCGCGTACGGGTAGCTGGACACCAGCGCCAGCACCGTGCGCGGGTTGGCGGCCGCGACCGCTCGCAGCAGCCGCTCCTGCTCCGGCGGCAGGGCGAGCGAGTCGCGGTCGACGGTCTCGCGGCCGTTGATGTGCGGGTCGTTGCCGAGCACCACGACGACCCGGTCCGCGGCGCGGGCGGCGGCGACGGCCTCGTCCACGCCGGACGTCACCAGTTCCCGGACGAACCGCAGCGCACCGTCCGTCGCGCCCGCGACCAGGCGACCGTCGGGGCCTTCGCTCACGTACCGCCCGAGCGCGTTGGACCAGAGCAGGAACTCGCCGGGGCCGGCGGGGTGCAGCTCCCACAGCTCCCGCACCACCCACCCGTCGGGGGTGACCGCGGTGGCGGCGACCGCGTCGTCGTCGCCGACGGTCAGGTAGCGGCCGGAAACGGTGTCCTGCAACGTGTGCACGGCGACCGGGCACTGCACGCTGGTGCCCCAGTCGTGGTGTGCGAAGACCGTCCCCTCGCCCAGCGTGCCGTCCGCGCCGAGGTGCCGTCCGTCCGGTGTGGACAGCCTGACGTGGTCGGCACCGTCCACGGTGGATGCGGCGCCGAGCGCCGACGCGACGGTGACCGCGTAGGGGAGGGTGCCGCTGTACCAGTCGGTGAGCACCCGGTCGCCGAGATGCCCGATGACCGCGACGTCGCCGGGATCCGCCCACGGCAGCGCGCCGGGGGAGTTCTTCAGCAGCACGATCCCCGCGCGGGCGGCGCGCGCGGCGAGCCGGGCGTGCGCGTCGCAGGCGATGACGTCGCGGCGGATCCCGGCGTACGGGTCGTGCGCCGGGTCGAACTCGCCGGTGCTAGCCCGCATCCGCAGGATCCGGCCGACCGCGGCGTCGACGTCGGCCTCCGTGATGAGCCCTTGCTGCAGGGCGGACGTGAACCGGGCGATCGTCGGGCCGCTGTCGGGCCCGTTGTCGGTGTAGCTGTCGACCCCGGCGCGCAGCGCGGCGGCGTGCGACTCGGCGTGGCTCGTGAAGTGGCGCTCGGTCTCGACGAGGTTCGACGGTGCCTGCGCGTCGGAGCACACCACGAGGTCGGGCGCCGCCGCGCGCAGCACCGACGCAAGCAGCGGGTGCACGTGGTTCGGGACGCCGTTGACGAGGTTGTAGGCCGGCATCACCCCGGCGGCCACGCCCGCGCGCAGCGGCGCGATGAACCCGGGCAGCTCGTGCTCGTGCAGGACCCGCTCGGGGACGGTGACGTCGACCAGATCCCGGGCGGTCTCCAGGTTGTAGGCGAGGAAGTGCTTGAGGACCGGCGCGGTCCGCCACACCTCGGGATGCGGGCCGCGCAGCCCCGTGCAGAACGCGACCGCGAGCTCGGCGGTGGCGAACGGGTCCTCGCTGTAGCCCTCCTCGTTGCGCCCCCACCGCGGGTCGCGCAGCAGGTTCACCACCGGCGCCCACACGTTGAGCGAGGCCCGCCGATGCGGCTCCGGCGGGTCGTGGTGGAAGGCGCGGACCTCCGTCGAGGCGGCCTCGCCGACCGCGCGCACCAGGGCCCGGTCCCAGCTCGCGCCGAGCCCGACGGCCTGCGGGAAGACGGTGGCCGTGCCGAGCCAGGCGACGCCGTGCAGCACCTCGCAGCCGGTGTGGAACGCGGCGATCCCGAGCCGCGGCACGGCCGGCTGCGACTGGTGCAGCATCGCGATCTTCTCCGCCAGGGTGAGCTGTCGCAGCAGGTCCGGCTGGGTCATGGGTCCCCACTCTGCAGGAAGGCGGGCGCTGTCGAAGCGCTTCGATGATCGGTCGCGCGGCGGCGGCTGTCAAACGACACGAAACTTTCACGCTCCGTGGCACGGTTCGCGCGGTGGGACGGGGGTCGGCGTCGATGTCCTTGTCGGACGCGGATCGATGCCCTACGGTCTGGCAGTCGACCGCCGTCGAAGCGCTTCGACAGCGCCCAGCAGCACCTCGGCAGCACTTTGACGGCAGTCCGTGCGCACCGTGCCCCGATCGCCATCGTGCACCTCGATCACCCGGAGGGTGGAACCACCATGCAAAGCGGAGCGACCCCGGGGATGAGCCGGCGAAGCCTGCTCACCTCCGCCGCCGTCATCGCGGCCGTGCCGCTGCTCGACGCCTGCGGCAGCCCCAAGGAGAAGGCCTCGGGCACCACCGGCGAGGGCGACCTGGCCAAGGCACTGCCCGCCTACGCGGCGAGCGACCTGGTCAAGCCCGACATCCCCGTGGTCGCCGGCGCCAACGGCGCGTCCACCGACCCGGCGTTCCTCGCCTACCCGGCCAACCCGCCGAAGACCGTCACCGGCCAGGTCGGCAAGGGCGGCACGTACGTGACGATGACCCCGCTGTGGGGCGCGATCCCGCCCTCCAGCGGCAACGCCTACTACGACGCGGTCAACAAGCAGCTCGGCGCGACCGTGAAGCTGCAGCCGGCCGACGGCAACACCTACGCCGACCTGCTGCCGCCGCTGTTCGCCGCCGACAAGCTCCCCGACTGGATCAACATCCCGACGTGGACCATGACGAAGCTCAACTTCGGCGAGGCGGTCCGCACGAAGCTCGCCGACCTGACCCCCTACCTGGCCGGCGACAAGATCAAGCAGTACCCCAACCTCGCCGCGCTCTCCACCAACGCGTGGGTCGCCGGGGTGTGGAACGGCAAGCTCTACGGCCTGCCGATCTACTCCTCCAACGCCGTCATCGCCGGCATGTACTACTACCGCAAGGACCTCTTCGACAAGGCCGGCGTCTCCGCCGATGTCAAGAGCACCGCCGACCTCGAGGCGATCGGGAAGGCGCTGACCAACGCGAACGCCGGGCAGTGGGCGTTCGACGACCTGTTCGGCAACGACGCCGCGTACATCTGCCAGCTCTTCGGCTTCCCCGCCACCGGCTACCCGTGGACCACCGAGTCCGGCGGCAAGCTGCAGCACCGGTACGAGACGGAAGGCATCGTCGAGGCGCTCAACTGGCACGCCAAGATGGTCAAGGCCGGCTACCTGCACCCCGACGCCGTCGCCAACAACAGCCAGAACGGCAAGCAGCGCTTCTGGAGCGGCAAGGTCGCCGTCTGCGCCGACGGCACCGGCGCCTGGAACGGCGACGACGCCAAGTCCGGCTCGGCCGCCGCCCCCGGCTACAACCGGCAGGCGTTCAAGCTGTTCAGCGCCAAGGGCGACAAGCCCACCGTCCAGCTCGGCAACGGCGCGGGCATGTACAGCTTCCTGAACAAGAAGCTCAACGACGGCCAGATCAAGGAGCTGCTGGCGATCGCCAACTACCTCGCCGCGCCCTACGGCTCCGCGGAGTGGCTGACCGTCAACTTCGGCACCGCCGGCACCCACTACACGATGACCGACGGCAACCCGCTGCTGACCGAGCAGGGCAGCAAGGAGATCGCCACCACCTACCAGTTCCTGGCGTGCCCGGCGTCGGCGAGCACCGTGCAGTCCGGCGCGGTCCAGGTCACGAAGGACGCCGCCGCCTGGCAGGCCGACATGGTCAAGTATGCGGTGAAGCCGCTGTTCTACGGCATGAACGTCAGCGAGCCGTCCCAGTTCTCCGCGCTCGGCGGGCCGATGAACGACATGATCACCGACGTGAAGCTGGGCCGTAAGCCGATTTCCGCGTGGACCGACGCCGTCAACAGCTGGCGCAAGCAGGGCGGCGACGACCTGCGCAAGTTCTACGACGGCATCCGCGAGAAGTACGGCACCGGCAAGTGAACGCAGGGACCCGGTGACGCTCACCAGGCCGGCCGCGGTGACGCGGCCGGCGACCGTCGCGCGGCCGGAGAAGCAGTGGCGGATCCGGCTGCGCCGCGACCGCTCGCTGCTGCTCATGACGCTGCCCGCGGTCGCGCTGCTCGCGGTGTTCGCCTACGCGCCGATGTTCGGGCTCGTCACCGCGTTCCAGAGCTACGACATCTACTCCGGGTTCTGGTACAGCCCGTTCGTCGGGTTCGACAACTTCGAGCGGCTCCTCACCGACTCGATCTTCTGGCACGCGCTGAGCAACACCCTCGTCATCAGCGCCGTGCAACTCGTCCTGTACTTCCCGGTGCCGATCGCGCTCGCCCTGGTGTTCAACGAGGTCACCAACGCCCGGATCCGTTCGTTCGTGCAGTCCGTGGTGTACCTGCCGCACTTCTTCTCCTGGGTCCTGGTCGTCACCGTCTTCCAGGAGATGCTCGGCGGTGCCGGCGCGCTCAACACGATGCTGCGCCGGCACGGCTGGGCGACCTGGGACATCATGACCAACCCCGACGCGTTCAAGTACCTCGTCACCGCGCAGGCCGTGTGGAAGGAGGCGGGCTGGGGCATCATCGTCTTCCTCGCCGCGCTCGCCGCCATCGACCAGAACCTGTACGAGGCGGCCGCCGCCGACGGCGCCGGGCGGTGGCGCCGGCTGTGGCACATCACGCTGCCCGGCATGCGCGGCGTCATCATGCTCATGCTCGTCCTGCGCCTCGGCAACGCCCTCACCGTCGGCTTCGAGCAGATGCTGATCCAGCGGCAGGCCGTCGGCCGGGACGCCTCCGAGGTGCTCGACACGTTCGCCTACTACTACGGCGTCGTCAACAACAACTTCAGCTACGGCGCCGCCGCCGGCCTGTTCAAAGGCGTCCTGTCACTGATCCTGGTGCTCGCCGCCAACAAGCTCGCACACGCCTTCGGCGAGGACGGACTGTACCGGAAATGACCACTGCCACGAGGCCGGTCTGGGAAGAGCCGCCCACCGTCGCCGGGAAGGCCGGCAAGGGTGCCGTGCTGATCCTCGTCGTCGCCGTGATCCTGGTGCCGCTCTACTCGATCGTGCTCACCAGCTTCTCCACCCAGGCGGCGATCAACGAGGCCGGCGGGCTGGTCACGGTGCCGACGGAGCTGACGGTGGAGGCGTACCGGCAGATCTTCACCAACCAGCTCGTCACGCACTCGCTGCTGGTCAGCCTCGTCCTCACCGTCGTCGGCACGGCCCTGTCGATGGTGGTGACCGTGCTGTGCGCCTACGGGCTGTCGCGGCGCGGGTCGCTGGCGCACCGCGGCATCCTGCTGTTCCTCGTCGTCACCATGTTCTTCAGCGGCGGGCTCATTCCGTCGTTCCTCGTCGTCACCGCCCTGGGCGGCTACGGCGAGTACTGGACGATGGTCCTGCCGGCCGCGGTGTCGGTGTTCAACATCCTGGTGATGCGCGGCTTCTTCAGCGGCACCGCGCCGGAGCTCATCGACGCGGCCCGCATGGACGGTGCGGGGGAGTGGCGCATCCTGTGGTCGGTGGTGCTGCCGACGTCCCGGGCGGTGACCGCCGTCATCGCCCTGTTCTACGCCGTCGGCTACTGGAACTCGTTCTTCAACGCGCTGCTCTACCTGCCCGACAACGGCAAGTGGCCGCTGCAGATGATCCTCTACACCTACACGTTGCAGGGCAGCGCGATGCCCGGCGGCGGGGTCACCGGCACCGGGCAGTACGCCGGCCATCAGCAGATCGCCCAGCTGTCGCTGCAGATGGCGGTCGTCACGCTCACGCTCATCCCGATCGTGGTGGCGTACCCGTTCGTGCAGCGGCACTTCACCAAGGGCATGCTCACCGGCGCGATCAAGGGCTGAGCGGTGCCGGGACTGCACGACGTCACGCGCGGGCGGCTGCTGTACGGCGGCGACTACAACCCCGAACAGTGGCCGCCGCACGTGTGGGCCGACGACGTGCGGCTCATGCGGGAGGCCGGCGTCAACCTCGTCACCGTCGGCGTCTTCGCGTGGGCGGCGCTGCAGCCCGCCCCGGACCGCTACACGTTCGACTGGCTCGACACGGTCCTGGACCTGCTGCACGGCGGCGGCATCGGCGTCGCCCTCGCCACGCCGACCGCCACGCCGCCGCCGTGGCTGGGGCACCGGCACCCCGACACGCTGCCGCAGGGCCCCGACGGCGTCCGCCGCCTGTACGGGTCGCGCAACCAGTACTGCCCGTGCGCCCCCGCGTACCGGTCCGCCGCCCTGGACATCAGTGACGCGGTCGCGGCCCGCTACGCCCGGCACCCGGCGCTGCGCCTGTGGCACATTGGCAACGAGTACGGGACCGTCTGCCACTGCGGGCACTGCGCCGGCCGGTTCCGCGGCTGGCTGCGCGACCGGTACGGCGACCTCGACGGCCTCAACGACGCGTGGGGCACGGCCGTGTGGTCGCAACGGTACGGCGACTGGGCGGAGGTGCTGCCGCCGCGGCGCGTCCAGTACGTCATCAACCCGCTGCAGGACCTGGACTACCAGCGATTCTGCGACGACATGCTGCTGGAGTGCTTCACCGCCGAGCGGGACGCGGTCCGCGCCTACAACCCGGCGGTCCCGGTCACCACCAACTTCATGGACCTCTACCGGCACACCGACGGCTGGCGCTGGGCGGCGGCCGAGGACCTGGTGTCCCTGGACACCTACCCGGACCCGAACGATCCCGCCGCCGCGATGCGCGCGGCGATGTCGAAGGACGTCGTGCGGTCCCTCGGCGGCGGGCCGTGGCTGCTGGCCGAGCAGTCGCCGGGCGCCGCCAGCTGGCGGCCGGTCGCCACCCCGAAACGCCCGGGCCTCAACCGGCTGTGGTCGATGCAGGCCGTCGCCCGCGGCGCCGACGGCGTCCTGCACTTCCAGTGGCGCGCCTCCCGGCAGGGCGCCGAACGCTTCCACGGCGCGATGCTCCCGCACGCCGGCCCCGACTCCCGGGTGTTCCGGGAGATCCGCGCGCTCGGCCGGGAGCTCGCCGGGCTGTCCGGGGTCGCCGGCTCGCTGGTACCGGCGGACGTGGCCATCGTGCTGGACTGGGACGCGTGGCGGGCGGTCGAGCTGGACCACCTGCCGCACGCGGAGTTCCGCTACACCGACCGGCTCACCGACTACTACGCTCCACTGTGGAGCGACAACGTCACGTGCGACTTCGTGCCGGGCACAGGCGCGCTCGGCGGCTACCGGCTGGTGCTGGTGCCGAACCTGTACCAGGTGAGCGCCCGCACCGCCGAGCACCTGGCGTCCTACGTCGCCGGCGGCGGGACGCTGGTGGTGGGGCCGTTCAGCGGGGTCACCGACCCGTCCGAGCGGGTGTACACCGGCGGCTGGCCCGGACCGTGGCAGGACCTGCTCGGGGTGCGGGTGGAGGAGCACTGGCCGCTGGACGCGCCGATCGCGGTGACGTCGTCGTCGCTCGGCGACTTCACCGCGACGATGTGGGCGGAGTGGACCGAGGCGCGCGGCGCGGAGACCGTCGCGGCGGTCGCCGGCGGCCCCCTGGACGGGCGGCCCGCGGTGCTGCGCAACAGCTTCGGCGCGGGGACCGCCTGGTACGTCGCCACGATCCCGGCGCCGGACGCGATGCGCCGGCTGCTGCGCCTGGTCTGCGCCGAGGCGGGGGTGGCGCCGGTGCTGCCGGACCTGCCGCCGGGCGTGGAGGCGGTGCGCCGCGGCGACCTGGTGTTCCTGCTGCACCACGACACCGGCGAGGTCGAGATCCGGCGGGTGTCGTGAACCGGCACCAGCTGTCGGCGCCCGCGCCCGCCGCGGAGTTCCACGACGGGTTCCCCCTCGGCAACGGCCACCTGGGCGCGATGCTGCACGGGCGGCCCGGCACCGAGTGGATCGACCTCAACGCCGACACGTTCTGGTCCGGCGGGCCGCTGCCGGCCGCGCCCGGGCCCGACCCTGATGTGCTGCCCCGGCTGCGGGAGGCGATCGCCGCCGGGGACCACGCGGCGGCCGAGGCCCTGGCCGGGCAGCTGCAGGGGGCGGCGTGGACCCAGTCCTACCAGCCCCTCGGCCGCATCGAGTGGGACTACGCCGCCGCCGACGACGTCACCGGGTACGGGCGCGAACTGCACCTCGCCGACGCGCTCGCCGTCACCGGCTACGCCACCGGCGACGGTGGCGGCGACCGGGTGCGGCTCACCGCGTTCGTCTCGGCGCCCGACGGTGTGCTGGTCGTGTCCGCGACCGGACCCGGCACCCTGGCCGAGGCCGTGCCACCGCGGCTGCGCACGCCGCATCCCGTGACGCGCGCCGTCGTCGACGCCGGCGCCGGGCCGTGCCTGGTGTGGACCGGGCGGGCGCCGGCGCACGTGCTGCCCGACTACGTCCCGGCCGATCCGGGCGTCGAGTACGCCACCGACCCCTGCGACGCCGCCGGCACCGTCGCCGCAGGGATGGGCTTCGCCGTCGCCGCCGCCGTCCGGCACACCGCCGGCGAGACCCGGCTCGTCGTCGCGGCCGCCACCGGCTTCCGCGGCCCCTTC
This sequence comes from Dactylosporangium sp. NPDC050588, assembly GCF_040654975.1. NCBI lineage: Bacteria > Bacillati > Actinomycetota > Actinomycetes > Micromonosporales > Micromonosporaceae > Dactylosporangium > Dactylosporangium sp. NPDC050588. The sequence goes on from NZ_JBFAJA010000059.1 coordinate 65,378, forward strand.
GAACGGCCCGGCGCCGACCTCGCCGCCATCGCCGGCGCCGCCCTCGCGCCGGTGACCGCCGCGCTCGGCGCGCCGACGCCCGTGCTGCGGGCGCGGCACGTCGCCGACCACCGCCGGTACTACGACCGGGCCGACCTGGAGCTCCCGTCCGTCGACCGGTTCTTCCACCTCGGCCGGTACCTGCTGATCGCCGGCTCCCGCCCCGGCACGCAGCCGCTGAACCTGCAGGGCATCTGGAACGCCGACGTGCGGCCCGGATGGAGCAGCAACTGGACCACGAACATCAACGCGCAGATGAACTACTGGGCCGCCGAACCGACCGGCCTCGCCGACCTGCACGAGCCGCTGCTCACGCTGACCCGCGACCTCGCCGCCGCGGGCACCGCGACCGCCGCCGGGTACTACGCCGCCCGCGGCGCCGCCGCGCACCACAACACCGACCTGTGGCGCTTCACCGCGCCCGTGCCGGGCGACCCGCAGTGGGCGAACTGGCCGTCGGCGCTGCTGTGGCTGTCCGCCCACGTCTGGGACCACCACGACTACGGCGGCGCCGCGGACGTGCTGCCCGTCCTCGAGGCCGCCGCCCGGTTCACCCTCGACATGCTGGTGCCCGACCCTTCCGGCGCCCTGGTGTTCAGCCCGTCCACGTCCCCGGAGCACCACTTCCGGCACGCCGGCGGGCACGCCGCCACGTCGTGGGGCTGCGCGCTGGACCAGGAGCTCGCACGGGAGGTCCTCACCCGGTACGCCGCCCTCACCGGCTCCGCCGAGGCGGCAGAGGTCCTGCGGGCCCTGGGGGCGCTGCGCCCCGTCCAGGTCGGCACCGACGGCTGCCTGCTGGAGTGGTACGACCAGCGCCCACCCCGCGAGCCCGGGCACCGGCACCTGTCACACCTGTACGGCCTCTACCCGGGCACCCGGATCACCGAGACCGGCACGCCCGCGCACTTCGAGGCCGCCCGGCGGGCGCTGCTGCTGCGGCTCGCGCACGGCACCGGGCACACCGGCTGGAGCCGCGCCTGGGTGCTGTGCCTGGCCGCCCGGCTGCGCCTCGCCGCCCTCGCCGAGCAGACGCTGACCGCGTTCGCCACCGACCTGTGCTCCGCGTCGCTGCTGAGCCTGCACCCGGACGCGGGCCGCGCCAGCGGCTGGATCTTCCAGATCGACGGCAGCCTGGGTGTGGCCGCCGGCATCGTGGAAACCCTGGTGCAGAGCCACGCCGGCGCTGTCAGCCTCCTGCCCGCGCTGCCCCCGTCGTGGCACACGGGCCGCCTGCGCGGCATCCGCTGCCGGGGCGGCCACGTCGTGGACCTGGCCTGGTCCGACGGGCGCCTCTCGGCGGCCCGGATCGTCGCCGGCCGCGCCGGCCCGCTCGTGGTGGAGCTGCCGTCACGGCTCGCCGTCACGACCGCGGCCGGCGGCCAGGTGTCCGTGACCGGCGAGCCCGGCGCCCCGGCGGACAGGTGCCGGGTGCGGTGGCCGGCCGTCGCCGGGCAGGAGTACCGGCTCGCCTGACGGGTCGAGCGGTTTCAGGCCGACGGCCAGGCGGGCGGGGGCGGGGCCTGGGTCGGGACGACAGGGCTGCCGGGCGGCACGGGCCGCGGCGCGAACGGCGGCTGGCCCGGCACCGCGAACGGCACGGGCGGGGCGGCGGCGTCGCGCCGGCCGCCGATGGCGCACGCGGCGCCCGCGATCATCAGGCCGATGCCGGCCAGGATGAAGTTGGTCGCGATGGAGAGGTCGCCGCCGGACAGCTCACCGCGGCAGTTCTGCGAATCGCCCTGCCGCGCCGGCGGGTAACACGTCCACTGCGCGTTCTTCTTGTCGTCGCCCTCGGCCATCGAGCCGAGCGTGCCGAACGCGATGGCGATCGTGCCCGCGATGATGAAGAGGATCTGCATAGCCTTGGCGCCTGCTGACATTCCCGCGACCTTAGAGCAAACCGCCGCGCGCCGCTGCCCGCCTGTGAAACCAAGATCGCACAGGCGGGCGCCCATGGCCGTGCGTCTATACTGCGGGCGTGGTCGACCTCACGCCGGACTCGCAGGCGCGGCTGGTCCACCGTGGCACGCCCGCCGCGGACGGCGTCCCGATCGGCCGCGCCCGACCGGCGACCGGGCGGACCGAGGTCACAGTGGTGTGTGGCGTGTGCCAGCGGCCGGTGCCGGTCACGATCCTCAGCGCGCGCACCGTCCGGTGGCGTCGGATCGGACTCACGGCGCTGCTGGTCACCGCCGGCGCGGGAAATGATCGCGGTCGCCGTCTGGGTGTTCGAATCCGACGCGCTGCCGACGCCGGTCGGCGTCGTGCTGCTGGTCACCGGCCTGCTGTCGATGATGGCCACGATCGAGATCGCGGCGCCGATGGACGACGGCGTGCGGCTGCTGGAGCGGCCCCGCCGGCACGAGCTCGACCGGCCCGGCTGGGATGGCCTCGGCGACGACGGGATGATGGCGGAGGCGTCCTGACGGGCGGGCGCCGTCAGGACGCGTGCGCGTCGATGCGGGCCAGGAGGTCGCGCAGGGTGCGGTCGGAGCCGGAGCGGCCCGCCCGTGCCATCGCCGCGATCGCCACCGCGTCCGACCTCGCCGCCGGCGGTGGTGCGGTGTTCGGCAGCGACGGCCGCGCGGTGCGGCTCACGGGCCGGGCCGTCGACCCGTCGACCGCCCGCCGGCTGTGGGACGTCAGCGCCGCGCTGACCCGGCACGCCGGATCGCGGCCGAGCCGAGGTCGTTGAGGACCGTCATGTCCGGCGCCCCCAGCCGGGCGTCGGACATGACGACGACCACGACGTAGTGACCGGCGGCCGCGACGAAGTACCCCACGTAGCGGTCGCCCTCGTCGTAGTTGCCGGCGAACAGGGCCATGTCCGGCCCCAGGTGGTCGACGGCGACCGGGTGGAAGCCGTCGCCGCCCCCGCCGACACCGCAGCGGTCCAGCTGCGCCTTGAGTTCCGCCAGGTACGAGCGGGCGCCGTCGCCCCGGTAGCGCGCGACGTTCTCGTACACCCGGAACCGGTCGCCGTAGTCGGCCGCCTGGCTGTGGCCGGCCGCCGGGCGGGGCACCGGCGTGTCCGCGCACGGCTGTGGCAGCAGCGGCCACGCGAAGCCGTCCTCGACCGGCCCGGGCACCGCGCCGCCGAGATCGGCCGGCTGGAGCATGACGCGCTGCGGCACCGGCCGGGGCGCCTTCGGTGTCGGTGCTTTCTGCATACCCGTACAGATGCCGCGGGCGCCCCGTTCGTTGCGTCGCTTGACAATAGGCAGGTAAAAACCTGCATAATGGGGTCGTGGACCTGGTGTTCAAGGCCCTGGCCGACCCGACCCGCCGGAGCATGCTCGACAGCCTGCGCAGGCAGGACGGACAGACGCTGAGCATGCTCTGTGCGGGCCTGTCGATGGCCCGCCAGTCCGCCACGCAGCACCTGCAACTGCTGCAGGACGCCAACCTCGTCACCGTCGTGCGCCGGGGGCGCGAGAAGCTGCACTACCTCAACCCCGTGCCGATCCATGAGCTGCAGCGCCGGTGGATCGCGGCATACGAGGAGCCCCGGCTGCGCACCCTGGACGCCGTCAAACACCTCGCGGAGGGAAGTCCGATGAAGACCGAGATTCCGACGTACGTGTACGTCACCTACATCAAGGCGACCGCCGAGCAGGTGTGGCACGCCCTGACCGACGCCGACCTGACCGCCGAGTACTGGGGGCACGCCAACGTCTCCGACTGGCAACCCGGCTCGACCTGGGAGCACCGCCGCACCGACGGCTCCGGCGTCGTCGACGCGGGCGGCACGATCCTGGAGGCCGTCCCGCCGACCCGGCTGGTCATGACGTTCGACAACTCCACCGTCACGTTCACCGTCGAGCCGAGCCAGGACATCGTCCGGCTCACCGTGACCCACGAGAAGCTGGCGACGAAGGAGGACCTGGACGCGATCTCCCTGGGCTGGCCCGCCGTCCTCGCCAACCTCAAGTCGCTGCTGGAGACGGGCCGTCCGCTGCCGCAGGCCCCGTGGGAGATGCCGGCCTAACGGGTCTGCGGATCCCTGCCGATCGTCATGAACGGCAGCGGGCAGTCGGCGCAGGTGCAGTTGGTCAGGCTGTCGCAGCGGGCGTCGACGACCTCCGTGAGCGTGGCCCGGATCGCGGTGAGGTCGGCGATCTTCGCGTCGACCTCGGCGATCTTGTCCAGCGCGCGCTGCCGGAGGTCCGGGGTCGGGTGCCGGCGGCTCCCGGCGTCGAGCAGGTCGGCGACCTCGTCGAGGGTGAACCCGAGCCGCTGCGCGGCCTTGATGACCGTGAGCAGCGCGACGGTGTCCGGCGGGTACAGCCGGTGCCCGCCGTTGGTGCGGACGGGGTCGGCGAGCAGCCCGCGGCGCTCGTAGTACCGCAGCGTCTGGATGTTCACGCCGGCCTGCTCGGCGACCTCGCCCGAGCGCAACCCCGCCTGCTCCTGTGACATGGTTGGAGCGTAAACCCGTACCCAGGTACCGGATGCAACCAGCCACGGAGGTCGGGGCGATGGTGGACGAGGGACGAGGACGGGCGAGCCGTGAGCTCGTCTATCACAGCCCGGATGAGCTGACTCCGCCGCCGTGGCCGCCGCAGGAGGGCCTTGAACCGCCCGGTCCCGGCGTTCGTGAGCCCCGCCGGCCAGGTCCGCGCGACGGCGGACCCTCGACAGGTGGAGCGCTGCCGGCCTCCGAGCCGGCCGACCACGGGTAGAGGGCCGGGTCAGGGCGAGCGGCGGGCGCGCTTCGCGGCGTACAGGGCGGCGTCCGCGCTGGTGTAGAGGTCGCGGGCGGTGTGCGCCTGGCTCGGGGCGTGCGCCGCGCCCGCGCTGATCGACACCGGCACGACCCGCCCGTCGGGGAGCGTCAGCGGGCGGGCGCGCACCGCGTCGACGAAGTCCTTCGCGCGGGCGGCGGCGATGTCGAAGGAGCAGCCGGGCATCAGCACCGCGAGCTCGTCGCCGCCCAGCCGGGCCACCACGTCGACGGTGCGGCACCGCTCGCACAGCGTCGCCGCGATGTGCGTGAGGGCGTCGTCGCCGACGGCGTGGCCGTACGTGTCGTTGATCTCCTTGAACCAGTCGACGTCGATGAGCACCAGCGCGGTCTCGGCGGCGTCGCGGTCGACGGCGCGCTGGACCGCGTCGTCGAGGATCCGCCGCGTCGCCAGGCCGGTCAGCGGGTCGACGTCCGCCAGGCGCCGCAGCCGGCCGACGAGCCGGTCCTGGGCGATGCCGGCCCGGGCGAGCGCGGCCGCCATCAGCGTGAGCGTGCTGCCGACGAACGCCAGGTCGAGGGCCGCGTCGCCGGCCGGCAGCAGCGACAGCGCGACGACCGCCTCACCGGCGAGCGCCGCGGCGGTGACGGCGACGACGCCCGGGATGCGCAGGTGGACGGCGGCGAAGAGGACCGGCAGGTAGAAGTACAGCAGGCCGGTGACGCCGGCGTTGCCCGTGCCGAGGTCCAGCAGGACGATCGAGCCGCAGCCGATGACGGCGGAGGGCATCTGCAGCAGCCCGACCGCCCGGCGCGCGCCGGCGAAGAGCAGCACGGCGCACACGGCGGCGAGCGCGGCGCCGAGCGTGGTGAGCACCGGATCGACCGCCCGCGGGCCGAGGACCGCCTCGCCGACGTAGATGGCCGACGGCGTCGCCGCCAGCAGGCCCGTCGCCAGGTTGCGCTCGGGGCCGCCGCGGCGGGGCCCGGCGGCCCGCAACACGGACCTGACGCGCGCGGAAGTTGTCACGCCTCCAGAAGCCGTCACACCTTCAGACGTCTTCACGCCTTCAGATGCGGAAGGTGGCGACGACGGTCCGCAGCTCCGACGACATGCGCTCCAGCTCGGCGTTGAGGCGCAGCGCGCCGGAGACGCCGTCCTGGGTCGTGCGGGCCGCGTCCGCGACGCCGGTGATGCTGCGGGCGATGTCCGACGAGCCGGTGGCGGCGGCGTTGACGCTGCGGTCCATCTCCGCGGTCGTCGCCGCCTGCTCCTCGACCGCCGCCGCGATCGTCTGCTGATACTCGTTGATCTTCGAGATGATCCCGGTGATCTGCCCGATCGCGTTGACCGCGTTCTGCGTGTCCAGCTGGATCGCCTCGACCCGGCGGGAGATGTCCTCCGTCGCCTTCGCGGTCTCCTGCGCGAGGTCCTTCACCTCGCCGGCGACGACCGCGAACCCCTTGCCCGCGTCCCCGGCGCGGGCCGCCTCGATCGTGGCGTTGAGCGCGAGGAGGTTCGTCTGCTCGGCGATCGACGTGATCACCTTGACGACGTTGCCGATCTCGGTCGACGACTCGCCGAGCCGGGCCACGGTCGCGTTCGTCGACGTCGCCGCCTGCACCGCGTCGTCGCCGACCCGCACCGCCTGCGCCGCGTTCTGCGCGATCTCCCGGATCGACGCGCTCATCTCGTTGGACGCGGTGGCGACCGTGTCGACGTTGCGCGACACCTGCTCGGCGGCGGTCACGATGCCCTGCGCCTGGCTGCTGGACTGGCTGGCGTTGCGGGTGAAGCCCTCGCTCACGTCGCGCAGCTCACCGGACGCGCCGGACAGCGCGGTGGCCGACGCGTCCAGGGTGCGGACGACGCCGTGGATCGACCCGGTCGCCTGGTTCAGCGCGTCGGCGATCAGCCCGAACTCATCCTTGCGGTTGAGGTCGAGCCGGCGGGTCAGGTCGCCGGTGACCATGGCGTCCAGGTGTGTCAGGACCTTCCCGGCGGCCTGAATCAGCGGCCGGATCCCCAGGTATGCGGAGAACGCGTTTCCGACGGTCAGCACGGCGATGAACGCGACCGCGGCGCCGAAGCCGATGTCGACGGCTCCGGTCGCGTTCATGAGCCAGAAGCCGAGGGCGCCGACGCCGATGGTCGACACGGCCTGGCCCATGACCCCGACGAACATGATCGACCGGGCCGGCCGACGGGTCTGCTGGAAACTGTCCGGCACAGCGCTCTCCTCCGCACGACGTGACCCTCGGCGGATCGGCAACATTCAGGCCGCGTTGAGGAAATCCAGCCCGAGTCCTCGCCGGCCGATCCCATTCAGGTCCGCCTCCTGGAAGCGGTTGGGCCAGTCCTTCTCGTAGTGCTCGGCGGGGAAGTCGCCGGGGCTCTCACCGGTGCGGAACGCCTCGCGGACCGACGCCGCGTACCGCTCGTTGCGCGGGCACCAGGGGGCGGCCGGGATGTACATGACGTTGCCCCAGCCTCGCTGCGCCTCGACCGGCGCCACGCTGTGGATCATGTCGCAGTGCCACCAGACGGAGTCGCCGGCCTTCACGTCTGGGATGCCGGACAGCGCCTCCATGAGCGGCGCGTGCCACTTGTGCCCCGCCGGGAAGACCTGGTTGACGGTCACGCCGCACATGTCGTCGTCCGGCACGTCCGGCAGCAGCGGGCGCAGCATCAGGTACGCCATCGCCTCCGGGATCGGCACGGTGTGCAGCACGCCCTGGTCGTGGTCCATGTCGGACAGCGCCGTCCAGCCCTGGAACGTGCGGAACGCCGAGCACATCGTCGATCCCGGGTACTGCGGGCCGGCGGTGCGGTGGGCGGCGTCCCACGGGTCGTACTGCTCGACGCTGCCGTCGAACAGGTGCCGGAACGCCTGCTGGTAGGCCTGCGTCATCCACAGGTCCAGGGTGCCCGGGTCGAGGTGCGTGCCGAGGCCGGCGGAGTCGGCGCCCTCGGGCCGGCGGCGGATCCGGTCGGGGTACAGCGAGTCGCGCCCCGGGTCGAACCACTGCACGCCGTCCGACTCGTGCTTCCACTGGCCGTTCAGGAACGCCTGCACCGTGGCCATGCGCTCGCTCTGCCGCGCCTGCATCTGGGCCGGGGACCAGTAGATCGGGTAGATCTCGGGCTTGGAGCCGACGCTGCCGAAGAAGTCGTCGCCGGGGCCGCGGTACTGCTCGAAGAACCGGTTGCTCTCCACGTAGTCGACGATGTCGCGGTCCCAGCCGAGGGCCTGCTCCCGCTCGAAGTGCCCGCGCACGACGAGACAGCCGCGCCGCTTGAGGCGGGCCAGGTCGGCGGGGGAGACGGTGCCGGCGGCGATGTCGGCGTAGTCGATCACCGGCCAGATCGTCTCGCCGCTCCGGCGGGCCGCGCCGATCTCGTCGACGGCGTCCTGCACGCGGCGCTCGACGACCGCGAACACCTCCTCGACGGTCCGGCCGGACGCGGCGATGCGCTCACGCAGGGCCGTCTTGACCTCGCGGGTCGCCGCCCTGAGATCGGCGGGCGTCTCCTCCCAGTGCGGCAGTGCCACGGTCGTCCCCTTTCTAGGTAGGTGTCTTTACTTGTATCACTGTACGACCGGACGCACTCCCAGGCAAGGCTCCTGACTAGAATGCGGGTCGTGGATCTGGTCCGTTCGGTGACCGACGAGCACGTGCTGCGCGCACTCATGGAGCACCGCCGCCTGACCAGGGCCGAGCTCGCCACGGCGATCGGCATCTCGAAGCCGACGGCGGGGGAGAGCGTGCGCCGCCTCGAGGAGCGCGGCCTGGTGGCCGACACCGGCGAACGCACCCCGGGCGGCCGCGGCCGTGGCCGGGTGGGCTCCTACTACGCGCTCGCTCCCGGTGTGGGGCTGGCCCTCGCGGTCACCATCGCGCCGGAGGGGGTCGTGGCGGCGTGCCTGGACGCGCACGGCGACACCCTGGCGCGCGACACCCGCCCGATCGGCCGCCCCGCCCACCCCGATCAGGTCGCCGCCGCCCTGCGCGCCGCCGTCTCCGCGGTCTCGTCCGCCGCGTCGGCGTTTGCGGCCGATGTACCGTCGGCCGCGGCCACCTCTGCCGCCACCGCGTCCGATGCCGGCGGCGCGCCCGGCGCCGTCGGTGCGTCCGGCGAGCCTGGTGCGTCCGGCGGTGCCGGTGGCTTCGGCGGTGCCGGTGGCTTCGGCGGTGGTGGCGGGCCGGTGCGGGTGGCCGTGGTCGGCGCCGCCGACCCGGTGGACCGGGCGACCGGCCGGCTGGTGCAGTTGCCCGACGCGCCGTTCCTCGTCGGCGAGCTGGACCCTGTCGGCGTCCTGACCCCGTTCGTGACCGGGCCGGTGATCGTCGACAACGACGTCAACTGGCTCGCCCGCGCCGAACGCGACCGCGCCGGCGACCGCCGCGACTTCGCCTACCTGTACCTCGGCGAGGGCCTCGGCTGCGCGATCGTCAACGACGGCGAGATCCGCCGCGGCCGGACCGGACTGGCCGGCGAGATCGCCCACCTGCTGACCACCGGCCCGCAGGGCCGCGCCGTCCGCTTCATCGAGCTGTTCGCCGAGCTCGGCCTGCGCCGCGACGGCTCCACCGCCATCGACGTCGACCGGCTCCTGGACCGCTGCACCCCGGGCTCACCGGCCGCCACCGCCGTGTGCGACGCGGTCGCCGGCGTCGTCGCCGCGACCGTCGCCCTCGCCGACCCGCAGGAGATCGTCATCGGCGGCACGTGGGGGCCGGCGCTCATCGACGGCATCCGCGCCGCGACCGCCCGCACCCCCCGCCCCGTCGACCTCCGCCCCGCGACCGTGACCACCGACCCGGTCCTGACCGGCGTCCGCGCCGAAGCGCTCGCCGGCCTCCGCGCCGCCATCACCGCCGCCGCGCTGTGAGCGCCGGCCGCTGCCCGGCTGTCCGGCCTGCGGGAGGGAGGCGCTCGGATCGCCGCCGAGTGGGTTTCTGGGCAGGGTTCGGACCGGTAGGCTCTGTGCGCGCTGCGACTCCGCGTTCGACGGCTGGTCAGCGGACGATCTGTCGTGTTCCCGGGGGTCGGCGTGGCCTTGCTGGACACCGGTCCCCGGCAGCAGGCGTATCTGTTGGCCTTGCTGCTGGCTCAGGTGGGCAGGCCGATCAGCGCGAACGAGTTGATCGACCTGATCTGGGGCGACGGCGCTCCCAGCAGCGCGCTCAACCTCATCCACAAGTACGTCGGCGCGTTGCGGCGGCTGCTCGAACCCACGGTCCCCTTCCGCAGCACCGGCTCATACCTGCACCGCCGCGGCAGCACCTACCTGTTCACGGCGCCTTCCCGCATGTTGGACCTGGTCGCCTTCCGGGAGCTCGTCGAGACCGCGAAAGAAGCCCCGGCAGAGCATCGTCACGAAACGGCGCTCGATCGCTACGTCGAAGCGCTCGGCCTGTGGCAGGGCCGTGCGGGCGACGGACTCACGCATGGACCGACCGCGTTGCCGATCTTCGCGGCCCTCGACGACGAGTTCCACGCCGCGTGCGCCGCAGCGGCCGACCTGGCGATGTCGCTGTGCCGGCCGGTGCCCGTGCTGCCGGCGTTGCGGCTGGCCGCATCGATGGCGCCGTTCCACGAACCGGTGCACGCCGGCCTCATCACCGTCCTCGGCGCCGCGGGACGCCGTGCGGAGGCGATGGCGGCGTTCCGCACGGTCAGCGACCGCCTTGCCGACGAGCTCGGTGTCGAGCCCGGCCCGGCGCTGCGGGCCGCATATCTGCAGGTACTGGCGCAGCCGCCGACGTCGCCGGTCGTGACGGGTGCGGACGTCGGGGGTGACGGCGCGTCGGCGCCGGCGGCCGGGCTGGTCGGCTGGGCCGAGGAGCTCGCCGTCCTGCGGCAAGCCGTCGAGACGGCACGCACCGGCCGCTCGGCGCTCGCCGTCGTCGAAGGCGAACCGGGCGTGGGCAAGACCCGCCTGCTGCAGGAAACCGCCGCCGAGGCGAGCCGGCTCGGACCACACCATGGCGGCGTCGATGGCCGGTGACGCGCGATGGGCGATGTGGGCGGCCGAGCGGTGGATCGCGGCCGGCGCCGACCGCTCCGGCGTCGCGCAGGAGCACTACATCTGGCTGGACCGGCTCTGGGCCTGTGCACTCACCGGCGACGACCCGGCCGGCAAGGCGGCAGAGGCCGGACAGCTCCTGGCCGCGACCCTCCTCGACCCGCCGCGATGGGGCATCGCATACCACTACGGACTGATCGCCGAGATGTGGCTGGCCGCCGACATGCCCGACGCGGCCGCAAACCGCCCTCGACCGAGCCGACCAGGCCCTCACGACCCACGGCCAACGGTTCGCCGAAGGGCTCCTGCTGTTGGTGCGCGCGCGCCTGCTGCACGCCCGCGGCGAACCCGTCGACGCCGTGCGAGCCGCCGCCGAAGCAGCCCGCGCCCGATCGGACGAACGCGGGGCCTACCTCTTCGCGCGCCGCTCCGAGCGGTTCCTGGCTGAGATCGACGCCGAAATCGACAAGGAACCGCCGGACAGCTGATCGCATGACGGCGCTCCACGAGGCATGGGCGGAAGCCGTTGTCAGAGGGTGTCGCGCAGGAGCAGGACGGGGCAGTCGGCGCGGAGCAGAAGGTGGTGGTTGACCGGGCCCAGGGACGGGGCGGGGCCGGCGTCGAGCACGACGAGCTGGGCGCTGCGGGACGCCGCCACCAGGACGTCCGCCGGGTTTCCCGCGGTGAGCTCGACCTCCACCGGCACCGTCGGGAACAGCGTCCGCAGGCGGGTGACGGTCTCGCTCACGTCGGCCCGGACCAGCGTGCCCAGCCCGGCCGAGGATGCTTCCACCGGTGTCCGGGGCGGGGTCGGGGCGCGGACCGCGACGAGGGCGCAGCCGCGCCGGTGCGCCTCCTCGAAGCCGGCGGCGAGGACCCGCTCCGCCGCCGCGGGGTCGGCGATGCCGGCGACCACCGTCCCGATCGCGGTGTCGGCGCGGCCCCGGACCACGGCGACCGGGCCGGTCGCGTACGTGGCGACGTGCACCCCTACCGACCCCGGCAGCGCCGACGCGAGCGCGCCGCGGCCCTGCGAGCCGACGACGAGCAGCGCCGCCGACCGCGCCTCGGCCAGCAGCACGTCACCAGGGGCGCCGGGCAGCGCGCTGCCCCGCACGTCGAGCGTCGGCCGGCCGCCGCGGGCGTCGGCGACGGCGGCGGTCACGACGGCCCACGCCCGCTCGCGGCCGCTCACGTCGGGGCCGGTGGGCGTGCCCGGCTGGCGGTGGTGGACGGACACGACCCGCAGCCGCGCGCCGGTCCGCGCCGCCTGGCTCGCCGCCCAGCGGACGGCCCACGCCCCGCCCGCCCCGCCGTCGGTCCCGACGACGATGTCGTTGTGCTCCATCGGTGCTCCAAGGGTGGTGGCGGCGGCTGGCTCCTCCACCCTCGCCGGTGACAACCGGCAGCGGCAGGGCCGAAGGTCCCGTGCCGCGTCACCAGCCGCCGTCGATGAACGCCGCGAAGGCGGGGTCCGGGTCCAGGGCGGTGCCGACGTTCGCCGCGGCCACCACCGCGAGGGCGAGCGCCACGACCGCGAACAGCACGCCGTGCGAGGCGAGGACCCGGCGGGCCGGGCCCGAGGGCCCGCGGCGCCGCCAGAGCACCACGCCGGCCGACAGCAGGCCCGCGGCGACGACCGCGGCGATCACCGCGATCACCCAGTGGTAGAGCGCGTAGTCGTCGATCATGCGGGACAGTGCGGGCGACGGTGCCTGGTGTGCGTGCACGACGCCGGTCAGCTGCTGCCGGACGTCGGCCAGCACGCCGGCGAGCGGGGCGTCGGGCGGGGTGTCGACGAGCAGCGGCAGCAGCGACGCGAACGGGGCCGCCGCGCCCTGCAGGTTGGCCATCACGAGCACCAGCGCCGCCAGCGCGAGCCCGGTGACGAGGACGCCGCCGAGGAGCAGCCGGCGGCGCGGAGCGCCCACGTACATCCGCCACAACCGCACACCGAGCGGCACCAGCACGGCGAGCAGCACCGCCGCGATGACCGCCTTCGCGAGGTGGTAGCGCAGCCAGTAGTCGGCGATCCGCCGCATCGCCGGGGTCAGCTCGCCGCCGCCGGACCCCCAGAACCCCGCGAACGCCCCGCGGACCGCGCCGCGCAGTGCGCCCTCACTGGTGTAGTCGCCGCCGGCGAGCTGGGCCGGAGCGACGACGAACAGGACGACGAGTGTCGCCGCCGCCACTGTACGGGTGGGCCGTAGCCGGCCATCGGTGCTGCGCAAGGTGTTGTCCTCCGGTCTCGTTCAGTCGTGTGACTCGACGGTATGAGCGGGCCGCGGGCGCTCCCTCGGCCGCGTGGACGATCCGCGCGCAACTTTGGATTCCTTTCGCCGGGACCGCCCGCGCGGCGGTCTAGGGTGGGTCTGCGAACGGGAGGTGATCATGGAAGTGCTGCGCAGGCCGCGGGTGGCCGACGCGCTGCTGGCCTGCGGGCTCGCCGTGGCGATGGTCCTGCTGCGGCAGAGCGCCGGCCCGCCGGACTGGCCGCGGGCGCCGTTCTCGCCCGCCGACCCGGTCACCGCCGCCGTGCTGTGGGCGCTGCTCGTCGCACAGGCCGCGCCGATGCTGTGGCGGCGCACGCACCCGTGGGCGGTGATGGCCGCGGTCAGCGTCGCGTACGTCGCGTTCGAGCTCGTCGACCCCGCCATCAGCTTCCGCGACGGGCTGCCGCTCGGGTTCGGCGTGTACGCCGTCGCCCGGTACGCGCCGCCGCCGGTGAGCCTGCTGTCCGTCGCCGTCGCGGGGTTCGCCATGTTCGGCCACGACCTGCTGCTCCGGCCGATCACCGGCCCGCCGCTGCCGCCGGCGCTGCGCCCGGGGGTCATCGAGGTCACGGTGGCCGTCGGGCTGGTGGCCGGGCTGTGGCAGCTGGGCAGGTCGCAGCGGCACATCCACTCCGACGCCGCCGCGCTGCGGGACCTGACCGCGCTGCTGCGCGCCGAGCAGCAACGCAGCGCCGCCCGCGCCGTCACCGCCGAGCGCGCCCGCATCGCCCGCGACCTGCACGACCTGGTCGCGCACCACGTCAGCGCGATCGCCGTGCAGGCGCGGGCCACGGCCGAGGCGCTGCCCGAGGACCCCGCGCTCGCCGGCCGCGGCGTCGCGGGCATCGGGACCGCCGCCGACACGGCGTTGCTGGAGATGCGCCGGCTGCTGCGGCTGCTGTCGGACGACGACGCGACGCGGGACCTCCTGCCGGAGCCGTCGCTCGCCCACCTGCGGCAGCTGACCGGCGTCGCGTCCGCCGCCGGGTGCGAGGTGGACCTGGAGGTGTCGGCCGGCCCCGACGTCCCCGCCGCCGTGCAGGTCTCGGCGTACCGGGTCGTCCAGGAGGCGCTGACCAACGCGCTGAAGCACGCGGGTCCCGTGGCGGTGCGGGTGGCCGTACACCAGCGGAAACACCAACTGGAGGTCGGCGTCGTCAACGATCCGCCGGTCGCCGGCCACCAGCCGATGCCGGGCGCGGGGCTCGGCCTGATCGGGATGCGGGAGCGGGTCGCCCTGTTCGGCGGCACCCTGTCGACCGGCCCGCTGGCCGACGGACGCTGGCGGGTCGAGGCGACGTTCCCATGGGAGGGGGAGGGCGGGCCGTGACGGTCACCGTGCTCATCGCCGACGACCAGGACATGGTCCGCGCCGCGCTGCGCGCCATCCTCGACCGGCGGCCCGACCTCGAGGTCGTCGGCGAGGCGGCCGACGGCGAGCGGGCCGTCGCCCTCGCCGCCGAGCTGCGCCCCGACGTCGTGCTCATGGACGTGCGCATGCCCGGCCTGACCGGCGTCGAGGCGACCAGGCGCATCATCGGCGCGGCGGTGCCGTCGAAGATCCTCGTGCTGACGACGTTCGACCTCGACGAGTACGTGCAGTCCGCGCTGCGGGCGGGGGCGAGCGGCTTCCTGCTGAAGAACGCGTCGCCCGAGCAGCTCTGCGACGCGGTCCGGGCCGTCGCGGCGGGCAACGCGGTGCTCGCACCGGCCGTCACCCGCCGCATCGCCGAGGCGTTGCAGGCGCCACCCGCCTCGGCCGACGGCCGCACGGCGCTCGCCGCGCTCACCGCCCGGGAGCTCGAGGTGCTGGTGCTGGTCGGGCGCGGGCTGTCCAACGCGCGGATCGCCAGGACCCTGGACCTGTCGGAGTCGGGCGTGAAGAGCCGGGTCAACCGCATCCTCACCCGGCTCGGCCTGGAGAACCGCGTCCAGGCCGCGCTCCTCGCCCGCGAGGCCGGTCTGCTCGACGAGCTACCCTGACGCGATGCCCATCGATGAGACGCTCGGCGTCCTCGCGCACCGCGGCGGGCTCGTCGTGCGGCGGCCCCAGCTCAGCGTCGGCATCGTCGGCGCCGTCTCCCGCCCCACCGGCCTCGAGGTGGAGCTGCTCGCCCGCCGCCCCCTCGACCGTCGCGGCGCGACCGAGCGGCAGGCAGGCATCCGCGCCGGACGGGAGGGCGTCGTGCCCGCGCCGCGGCGCCTGCTGCCGGCGTACGACGAAGGCCTCGACCTCCGCGTCGGCCGGCTCGACCCGGACGGGCGCGCGCACTGGGTGTTCGGGTCGCGCACCAGCTCCAGCAGCGGCGACCACTCCGGTGGCACCCACGGCCCGAGCCTGCGCACGACGGTGCGTTTTCCGCCACTGTACGACCATGCCTCGCTCGTCCTGGCCTGGCCCGAGATCGGGTTCCCCGAGTCCATCGTGGACCTTCCGCTGCCACCGCGGGACGCGGTGGAGCGTGGCACGGTCTCGATGTGGGACGCGCCGGTCGACGCCGGGCCCGCACCTGACTCGCTGCGCCGCCGCACACACGACGCGCCGCACCCCGGGCCGGCGGTCGAGGCGGGCCGGATCGTCGCCGGGCCGCGGGTGCTCAGCCGCGGCGCCGACGCTGTGGTCGCGCTGACCCGCCTCACGGCCGTCGAGGGGGTCCTGTCGGCGGAGGTGCTGAGCGTGGCCCGGGGCCCGCGGGCGGGCGCCATGTCCGTGGTCCCGGGCCCCGGCCGCCCACCGGGCCTGCCCGGCGCCACGGTCGCCGTCGTCCACGACGGGGAGGCGGTCTGGGCGCCGCACGGCAGCGGCGGGTCCAGCGGCGGCCCCGACGTGTTCCGGTCCCGGATCGAGTTCGTCCTGCCCGACCCCGGCGGCGCCGAGCTCGGCCTCATGGTCGCGTGGCCGGCCGCCGGCCTGCCCGAGGTCCTGGTCCCGCTGCCGCTCGACGCCCGCTGAGCCGCTCGGCGGCCGCTTCGAGCAGCAGACCTCCCACGCGGTCGCCGTCAGACGACGCAGAACTCGTTGCCCTCCGGGTCGGCCATGAGGACGTGGCTGGGCACGCCGCCGACGGTCGCCTCCCGCACCACCGTCGCGCCCGCCGCGACCAGCCGCTCCACCGTCGCGGCGACCACCGGCCACCGCTGCTCCTGCGGCCGGTCCCGGCCACCCACCTTGAGGTCGAGGTGCAGGCGGTTCTTGATCACCTTCGCCTCCGGCACCTTCAGGAACGTGAGGCTCGGCAGGACCCCCCGCGGATCGTGCAGGTAGGCCGCGTCACCCCACTCCTCGGGCGGCACCTCCCACCGGGTCAGCCACTCCTCGCGGCTGGCGAACCCTTCCGGCACCGGCGCGTCCACGTACCCGAGCGCCTCCCGCCAGAACGCGGCAAGGCGCCCCGGGTCGGCGCAGTCGACCGTGACTCCCCAGACGACAGTCATGCTCCATCGATACCGCACCTTGCCGCGCCGCGCCCGGTGAACCACCGGACGTGCGATCCTGGATCGGGCTTTTCCGGACGGGGAGAAGGCGGCGGGTGGAACGGTTCATCACGGCGGAGCGGACGTGGGCCGAGCGCAGCCGCTGGCACGTGTACGTGCTGCCCGACCTCGACGCCGACCCCGACCTGCGGCGGCTGGTGCGGCAGAGCGGCGAGGTCCTGGAGCGGTATCCGGCGTCGATGTCGATCGTGCCCGACCGGTGGCTGCACGCCACCATGCAGATGGTCACCGGTCTGGCCGGTGACGACGTCGGCGAGGCGCGGCGGGCGGCGCTGATCGGGGCGCTGCACGACGAGGTCGGCGGGCTCCCGGCGTTCACCGCGACCGCCGGCGCCGTGCAGGCCGGGCGGGCGGGCGTCGCGGTCGACCTGGACCAGGACCTGCCGGGTGAGCCGTTCGCGGTGCTCGGCGAGCGGGTCCGGGCCGCGATCCGGGCCGTGTTCGGCGACGACGGGCTGCGGTACGACCCCGGCATCCCGCACATCAGCCTCGCCTACGGCATGGGCGCCGCCGACTCCGGCGAGATCCAGGAGCACCTGCGCCGGACGGTGCGGCCCGGCCGGGCACGGCTGACGGTCGGGTCGGTCTGGCTGCTCGACGTCGTCCAGGACGCGGCCCGCAGCCAATACCGGTGGCACGAGCCGCTCGCCCGGATCCCCCTGCGAGGCTGAGCCACCGCGCGGCGGTGCGGCCGGGCCACTGCGTGGCGGTGCGGGCCGGTGGCGTCGCGCAGCGCGGGCAGGGCGCGACCGGTGCCGCAGCCGGCATCGACCACCGTGTCACCCGGGGCGAAGCCGGACTGGGCGACCGCGGCCGCATAGGCGGGCAGGTCGTCGCCGAACCTGGTGTCCCAGGTCGCGGCCCGGCCGGCGAAGAACGCCTGGGACTCGCTGCGGTGCCACACGTCGCCGTCGACCAGCCGGGCGTCGAGGTGCCGCAGCGCCGGCCACGCGGGGTCGTACAGGTCGATGACGGCGTCGGTGTCGTCACCCTGGAATCCACCGGAAGCGCCGGAAGCGCCGGAAGCGCCGGAAGCGCCGGAAGCGCCGGAAGCGCCGGAAGCGCCGGAAGCGCCGGAAGCGCTGGAAGCGCTGGAAGCGCCGGTGGTGGCAGCCGGTGGCGTGCGCACTCAGACCGTCAGGTGCCACGACGGGGCAGGGAGCCGGTGCCGCCAGCCTGGTCCGTCGGCGATGACGACGGTGTCCGGGGTTCTGGTGCACCAGCCGTCGCGGTCGCTCGTGCAGGCCGCCGCGGTCAGCCGGACGCAGTGCCGCCCGCCGGCGTGCAGGTGGGCGGCGAACCGGTCGGCGACCTGGGCGGCGCGGCCGTCACCGCCGTCGACGACCACCCTGGCCGCCCCGCGGGGCAGGGCCGCGGCGAGGTGCCCGAGCACGGTGTCCCAGCGGCGCCGCTGGTCGTCGGCGGTCATCCCTCCATCGTGCAGGTGCGGGCCCTGCACCGGTAGCCGGTGGCTGAGATGCGAGCCGGAAGACCGGCATCCGCTCGCAGATGCCGGTCCAGCAACCTTACGGGGCGGCCCGTCCCGCGTAGCGGGCGCTGCTGCCCAGCTCCTCCTCGATGCGCAGCAGCTGGTTGTACTTGGCGGTCCGGTCCGAGCGGGACAGCGAGCCGGTCTTGATCTGGCCGCAGTCCAGGCCGACGGCGAGGTCGGCGATCGTCGTGTCCTCGGTCTCGCCGGAGCGGTGCGACATCACCACCCGGTAGCCGGCCCGCTGCGCGGTCCGGACCGTCTCGATCGTCTCGGTCAGCGTGCCGATCTGGTTGACCTTGACGAGGACCGCGTTGGCGTAGCCGCCGTCGATGCCGGCGCGCAGGCGGGCGGGGTCGGTGCAGAAGACGTCGTCGCCGACCAGCTGGAGGCGGTCGCCGGCCCGGGCGGTGAGCCGCGTCCAGCCGTCGATGTCGTCCTCGGCCATCGGGTCCTCGATGGAGGTGATCGGGAAGCGCGCCGCCAGCTCGACGAGGTAGTCGATGTGCTCGTCGACCGACCGCTTGCGGCCCTCGCCGGCGTAGTCGTAGACGCCGTCGCGGTAGAACTCCGAGCTGGCCGGGTCGAGGCAGATCGTGATGTCGGCGCCCGGCCGGTAGCCGCTGTCCTCGACGGCCCGCAGCACGAAGGTGAGCGCCTCCTCGGCCGTGGCGAAGTCCGGCGCGAAGCCGCCCTCGTCGCCCACGTTGGTGCTGTGCCCGGCCGACGCCAGCGACCGTCGCAGGGTGTGGAAGACCTCGGAGCCCATCCGGACGGCCTCGGCGAAGGTCGGCGCGCCGATCGGGGCGATCATGAACTCCTGGAAGTCGAGCGGGTTGTCGGCGTGCGCCCCGCCGTTGACGATGTTCATCATCGGCACCGGCAGCAGCCGCGCCCCGACCCCTCCGACGTAGCGGTACAGCGGCTGCCGGTGCGCGGCCGCGGCGGCCTTCACCGTCGCCAGCGACACGCCGAGGATCGCGTTGGCGCCGAGGCGGCGCTTGTCCGCCGTGCCGTCCAGCGCGATCATCGTCTCGTCGACCAGCGCCTGGTTCTCCGCGTCGAGGCCGGTCACCGCCGCGGCGATCGGGCCGTTGACCGCGGCGACGGCCTCGGTCACCCCCTTGCCGTGAAACCGCGCGGGATCGCCGTCGCGCCGCTCGACCGCCTCGTTGGCGCCCGTCGACGCGCCCGACGGCACCGCGGCCCGGCCGGTCGCACCGTCGGCGAGGACCACGTCGACCTCCACCGTCGGGTTGCCCCGGCTGTCCAGCACCTGCCGTCCGATGACCCGGCTGATCGCCGTCATCGATCCACCTCCCGTGTTTCGTCGCTTGCTCGACCGGGCCCAGACTGGCAGACGGCGGCGGTCCTGCCACCGCGACGATCAACACGTTGACCTGTACCCCAGGGTCCGGGTTTAAGGTCGCGGGATGCGGGTGGGTGAACTGGCGCGCCGGACCGGGACGACCGTGCGGGCGCTGCGCTACTACGAGTCCGCGGGGCTGGTCGTCCCACGGCGGCTGAGCAACGGCTACCGCGAGTACGAGCCGATCGCGGTCCGGCTCGTCGAGCAGATCCGGCAGCTGACCGCGCTTGGCCTCACCGTCGAGGAGACCCGCCCGTTCGTCGACTCGATCGTGGGCGGCGCCGACGACACCGACGTGTGCGCCGCCGCGCTGGCGACCTACCGCAGCACCATCGCCACCCTGCAGGACCGCATCGGCCGGCTCACCGCGCAGCGCGACGCGCTCAACAGCCGTCTCGACACCGCCACGGCACGCGTCGCCACCGGCGCCTCGTCGCCCGGCGCCGACCCGTCCCGCCTCGTCGGTGACCGCCTGCCGGGCCTCGCGTTCTACTGCACCGACGGCCGCCCCGTGGACCTCGGCGCGCTCGGCCCCGGCCGGACCGTCATCTTCGTCTACCCGCTCACCGGCCGCCCCGGCGTCGACCTGCCCAAGGGCCTCATCGAGGTGCACGGCGCCCTCGGCGGCACCGAGCAGGCGACCTGGGTGCGCGACCACCACGCGGAGCTGCGCAACGCCGGCGTCGACCGGGTCTTCGGCCTCTCCGCGCAGTCCACCGGATACCAGCGCGAGCTCGTGCACCGCCTGCGGCTGCCGTACCCGCTGATCCCCGACCCCCGGATGACCCTGGCCGCCGCGCTGGAGCTGCCGACGTTCACCGCCGGCGACATGACCCTCTACGAACGCCTCACCCTCGTCGTGACCGACGACGTCGTCGAACACGTCTTCCACCCGATCCCCGAGCCCGCCTCCCACCTCCTCGCCGTCATGCAGTGGCTCACCAGATCCGCCCGGTCTGGTAGAGAAGGGCATGGCCATTGACGGACGACTCGCGGGGCAGCTCAGCGAGGCGCTGCTGGACGCCTTCAGTCCCGAGCGTCTCGACGAGATGCTGTACTACCGGCTGTCCAAGCAGCGGGCCCGGATCACCATGGCCGACAACCTGGAGACGCGGGTCTTCCACCTGATCAGGGCCGCCGACTCCGAGGGCTGGCTGGACCATCTCGTGGTCGCGGCGCGCCAGTCCCGGCCGGAGCACGCCGGTCTGCGGCAGGTGGCGGAGCTGCGGTCCCTGACGCCCGGCACCGGCGGGCTGGAGACGATCCTCAGCGCCGGCGACGTCGACATCCACCCGGCGCCGTGGCGGACCCGGCTCGGGGTCCTCGAAGGACAGGTCGGTCTGGTGGAGATCGCCGGCGATCCGGCCGGCACGTGCTTCCTCATCGGCCCGGACCTGTGCATGACCAGCCACCACGTGGTCGCCGCGGCGCGGCGCGACGAGGTGCGGATCGTGTTCGACCACAAGCGGGACACGGCCGACCAGGAGGTGTTCGCCGGCACCGCGGTCGAGCTCGCCGACGACTGGCTCGCCGCGTCGGCCCCGAACAGCCCGTCCGAGTGGTCGCGCGGCGGCACCGACCTGCCGGACCGCGCCGAGCTGGACTTCGCCGTGCTGCGCCTCGCCGAGCCGATCGGCGAGATGCCCGTCGGCGGCACCGGCGAACCGGCCTCGGCCGACCGGGGCTGGATCGACGTCGCCGGCCGCCGTCCGCCGCGCCCCGGCGACGGCATCGCCGTGCTGCAGCACTTCGGCCGCCGGCCGCTGCAGCTGCGCTTCGGCAAGGTGACCGAGGTCAACGCCAACGGCACCCGCCTGCGCCACACCGCCGACACCGACGGCGGGTCGTCGGGGTCGCCATGCTTCACGCTGGACTGGCGGCTCGTCGCGATCCATCAGGCGGGCGACCCCGCCACCGAGTCCTGGGAGGTTCCGACGGGCAACCGCGCCGTGCCCATCCTGCCGGTACTGGGCCTGCCGGCGGTGTCAGCACTTCTCCGTCGGCGCTAGGCTGCTCACCTGCACGTCGGCGACGGTACCGTCGGCACGCCGGACCCGGACGGCGCCGGGCGTGCCGGACTTCAGCAGGGTCCCGCACACGATCGACTGGTCCTGCGACGTCACCTTCACCAGCGGCGAGGCGGGCTCCGCCGCCGGCATGAACCAGGTGAGCCCGATCGCGACGACGAGCGCGCCGAGCGACGTCGCGGACGCCCGGGCCGCACCGCGGAGCCGCCGGCCGATCGCCTCCGGCAGATCCTGCTGGGCGGTGTACCAGGCGAGCAGGTCGGCGTCGTCGGCGATGGTGCGGGTCTCCGGCTGTCCGTACGCCGCGCGGTACGCCTGCTGGATCGCGACCGCGGCCGCCCCGACCGCCACCACGACGGCGACGGCGGTCCACACCTTGCCGGCCACGTCCAGCGCGGCGACCTGGTCGGCGCCGAGGCTCACGCCGACGATGCCGAGCACCCCGAGCAGCGCGGTGGTCCCGGCGATCCACTTCTCGGCCCCAGCCTTGAGCCGGTCGACCCGCCCGGTCTGCGCGATGCGGTACGCCTCCGCCGCCTCGGCGAGGTACGGGTCGTCCGCCGGCCGGAGCGTCACCGTGCCGTCCGCCGCGACCTCGGCGTGCCCCGTCCAGGTCCGTCCGCAGCCCTTCGGCGGTGACGCCGGCTGCCCCGCGTGCTCCTGGCCGCAGGTGCAGGCGAACCCGGCGGTGACCGAGGTCGCCGGGTCCGGGTCGAACCCTTCGAGGTCGGTGGCGCGCAACGAGACGGTCGCCGTGCACGCGTGCCGGCACACGGGGCACGGCCCGGCGAGCCGCAGCGTCGACCCGACCTGGCTGCCGTGCCACTGCCGCAGCTGCGCGTCCAGCACGGTCACCCGCGCGGCGCGGTGGGCCAGCTCCGTCATCCGGACTCCTTCACAGGTAGGAATGCCTGCGGATCGCGGCGAGGGTCGGCGCGACCTCGTTCAGCGGCGGGATCTCGGCGTCCTCGTCGACGTCGTCGTCCGCGTCGGGTGGCTCGGCGGGAAGCCCGAGGACCAGCGCCGGGACGACCGCCTCGGGCAACGAGTCGTCGGGGCCGGGTCCGTCCCAGTCCTCGTCGTCGTCCCAGTCCTCGTCGGCGCCCCACTCGTCGTCATACCATCGCTGCAGGTCGGCGAGCTCTTGGTCGGTGTCTCCGAGGTCCAGCAGTTCGTCGTAGGAGACGACGCCGTGATCCGCCGGCTGGTTGAGCTCCCACAGCGTGCCGATCATCCAGCCGTCGAGGTAACGCCCGGAGTCCGTGGCCTCGCCGGAGTCGGGGAACGTGGTCAGGAGATCCCGGAAGTCCTCGTCCTCGAAGTCGTGTGGCGGCAACGGAAGCGCCCCGTCGAGGTCGCCGACTGGCCGGACGTCGTCGGGATGCTCGTGGGCCGCCAGGAACACCTCGCCGAGGTCCAGGTCGGTGGCGGCGAGCAGCTCCTCGCTCACCTGCAGCTGGTCACAGCCGCCGAGTCCGATGTCGGTGAGGGCCGGTAGGTGCGCGACGGCCCCGATGTCCACGAGGCGCGTCGAGCCGGACACATCCAGGAACTGCAGCTGCTCCATACCCTCGATGCCGCTCAGGTCGACGACCGACGACCGTCGCAGCGTCAGCGACTGCAGGTTGACGCAATTGGAGAGGGCGAGCAGATCGTCATCGTGGAAATCCTCGATCGTCAGATCGGTGAGCCAGGAACGGGTGAGCCGTTCGGTGCGCCAGTCGACCCGGACACCACCGGCCAATGTCAACTCGCGAATCCTGAACGCGGTCAGCGCGTGGATGTTGCGGAGTATGACCGGACCTCGGATCGTCAGCGTCGTGAGCTCGAGGAAGCCGATGAACGTCGTGCAGTCGACCTCGGCGAGGGGCAGGTGATCGGCGAAGCCGAGCGTCAGATCAAGGATCGTGTCGTTGGCATGCGAATCGCCCAGGTCGAACCGCTGCAGCTCGTGAAGCTCAACCTCGGACGCCAATACGGTCGGAAGCCAGTCGAGCGTCATGTCGGCCGGCCATGCCGGGATCGTGAGTGACGTGACGCGGGCTTGTGCGACGTGGCCGGCGAAGTCTGCGGTGATCACGTCCGGCACGAAGTGCAGGTCGAGGTTGAGCTCGTACGGAATGAACGGCAGGACGGTCTGGTCGCGGACGACGACCGCCGTGGTCATGAAGCTCGGGATCGCCTGCAGCACCATCATGCCGTACTTGCCGGGGGTGAACCCGCTCCACGCGTCGACGAGCTCCTGCGCCAGCTCGTGCCCGAAGCGCTGGGCCGCGGGGACCAGCGCCTCGATCGCGCGCTCGCTGCCGATGCCGACGATGGCCCGCACGCACAGGGACGCGGTGGCGGGGTCCTGCACCGTGTGCTGCAGGACGCGCCGGAGCAGGGGCAGCGCGGTCTGTCCCATCGCGACGACCGACTTCACCTCGTCGCGGCTGAGGGGCGGGATGCGCTGCTCCAGGTAGGCGGTGGCGCGCTCGTAGCTCTCCCGCTCCACCACCACGGACATCTCGAAGCACTCCGCCAGGAACTCGCGCAGCGGGGACCGGCCGGACGAGACCGAGTCGTCGGCGACGATCGCGTCGACGATGCCGTCGGTCAGGCGCCGCCACTCGACGGCGGACGTCTTCGAGGCCCAGCCGACCGCCATGCTGATGACGCCCTGCCAGTCCGCGTCGCGGACGTGGTCGAGCATGATGCGGGTGGAGCCCCCGGAGACGAGGTGGCGGGCGGCGAGGAACTCCTGGAAGGTGCGGTGGACGAAGTCGATCGTGCCCGGGGCCGGCTCGCGGAGCACACCTGAGCGCTCCAGCAGGTCGTGGAGGATCTGCCCGCCGGTCCAGTCGACGCCGCGGAGCATGCCGGCGACCAGGCCCAGCTGGCTGCGCACGTCGTCGCGGGGCGCCTCCGAGAGGCCGGAGACGACGAACCACTGGGCGAGGGACTGCAGCACGGCGGTGCGTTCTTCGGCGCCGACGCCGGTGGGTTCCACGCCCTTCTCGTGCTCACGGCGGCCGAGCATCATCTTCAGCGCGTCCTCGTACAGCGTGATGCGCTGCTTGGGCAGGCCACCGGGGCTCTTGTAGTTGAGGGCGCAGATGACCGCGCAGAGCAGGGGCGTGCGGGCCAGGTCGCGCAGCGCCGGCGACCTGTCGATCTCGACGACGAGGTGCGCGGCGCGGGCCCGGTGGGACTCGTGCTGGTCGGGTGGGAGCCGCTCCAGCGTCGCCGCGTGCCAGTCCTGGATGAACCGGAAGATCTCGCGGAAGCTCATCGTGGTCAGCGTGAGCGGGGTGAAGCGGTCGAGGTCGTAGGTGCCGCCGCGGGCCGCGGCCGGGCGTGAGGTGACGACCAGGGTGTTGTGTTGCTCGGTGACGGCGTGCCAGGTCAGGTCCTCCAGCCAGGCCTGGACCGTCGCGCGTTCGTCGGTCCGGACCTCGTCGAGGCCGTCGATCAGCAGGACCGCCCGGCCCTCCTCGAGGACCTTGGCGACCCAGCCGGCCGGCTGGCGCGAATGCAGGGACGCTCCGGCGACCTCGCGGGTGAGCTCCTCGATGGTGGGCAGGGCGCGCTTGACGTACCGCCGCAGCCGGACGAACAGTGGTATCCGGCCGTGCCAGGGATGCAGGTCACCGCCGGGCAGCTCGCCGCGGGCCATGCTGACTGCGGCCCACTGCAGGACGGTGGTCTTGCCGGAGCCGGCCTCGCCCTCGATCAGGACCAGCCGGCCGGCCGTCTGCAGCGCCGCGTCCACGGGCTGCGCGTCGTAGCCGACGGTGCCCTGCGCGGTCGGGCGCGGGACGGTGGCCTCGAGGGTGACGTACGCGGTGGTCAGGCTGTACCGGCGGACCTCGGTGAGCAGGTCGATGCCGAGGACCTCGAGGGTGTCCAGCGTCCGGGTGACCATGCGCAGGTACTGGACGGCATAGCTGTCGTTGGGGCGGCCCGAGTCCTGGTCGCGCTCCTGCGGCATCCGGCTGATCGCCATCCGGATCGTCGCGGCGGCGCCGCCCGACGCCGCCAGGTCGTGCAGGCCGGCGAGCGTCAACCCGGGCTCCGCGAGCGCCGCCTCGGCCAGGTAGGAGACGATCGCGCCGATCAGCGGCTGGAAGGGCGGGAGGCTGGTGGGACCGTGGTCCCAGGCCTGGCGTCGCCGGTCGGACTGCTCGGTCAGCAGCCGCAGCAACAGGTCCGGTTCGGTGCGCATCTCCGCGGTGATGGCCGGCCCGGCCAGGCGGAGCGTCGTGGCCACCGCGAAGGTGATCTCGTCGACGATGTCCACGACCTGCGTCGACATGAGCGGGATCAGCTGGAGCACCTGGTCCTCGACGTACTCCAGCAGGAGGTCGGTGACCTCCCACAGCTCGCGCCGGACGACGCGGGCGGTGGCGCCGGTCGACCCCGCGGCCGCGAGCGCGTCGACGGACCGGGCGGCGAGGACCTGCCCGTTGCCGGGGTCGTTGAGCAGCAGCAGCGTCCGCACCAGGTCGGCACCGAGGTTGCTCTCGATGCGGTCGTGAATGGTGCGCTTCCGTCCGACCGGCACCCGGCCCGACCGGCCTCGGCCCGCGTAGTCGCGTCCGGTCCCTTCGGCGAGCAGGGCGCCCTCGAGGGCACGCTGCTCGGCCTTCCGGTCGACCACGTGCGGGTGCCGCTCCGCCCACCTGGACAGCAGGGTCGCGCGCGGGACCCGCTTGAGCGCGGCGGCGACGAGATCCGGCAGCCAGCCCTGATCGTCGGCGTCGGTGATGACCCGGAACACGACGTCGTCCATGCCGACCACGTCGCCGACCATCCGGGCGAGCTTGATCTCCAGGTCGTACCAGAGCATCTGCTCGAACGGGCTCCGGGTCGGGAACGCGTCCAGCATCGCCTCGGCGAGGTCCTCGGAGCTCTTGCCCGAGAGGAACGGGACGGGCATCACGCTCCTGGGCGGCATTCGACCGGACCGATGTATCGCGAGTATAGGACCGGCGACGGTCGGTCACGCCCGACCGCCCCGGCGCCGTCCGGCCGGACTCAGCTGTCCGTCCGGCCGACCGGCGCCACCCGGTCATGGGCGGGTGGCGAGCTGGCGGTGGAAGGCGCGGGAGGATGGCGCCGAGCATCGGGGGCTGGAGGGGGCCGGAGAAGATGAGCGGGCCGCCGAGGGTGAACACGCGCCGGCGGGTCTCGGCGATCCGCCCCACCGCGCCCCCGCACCCGCACCCGAAACGCGAGGGTGATCAATGGGGCATCGGTGACCGTGCGTGCGGTTTCGGAGTACAGATAGATGCGGCATGATTTCCCGGTAGGCAACGCCGCGGCATCGGTGCCGCGGGCGGGGGAGGACCGCGCGTGTCTCATCGTGTCCATGTCGCGTTCGAGGAGCAGGCCCGGCGCACCCCCGACCGGGTGGCCGTCATCGCCGGGCAGGTCCGGATGCGGTACGCGGACGTGGCCGGCCGCGCGAACCGGATCGCCCGTGAGCTGCGCCGCGCCGGCGCCGGACCCGGCGAGCTCGTCGGGGTGTGCCTGGGCCGGGACGAGCACCTCCTGCCGGCGCTGCTGGGCGTGCTGAAGACCGGCGCCGCCTACGTGCCGATGGACCCCGCGTACCCGGCGGAGCGCCTCGAATACATCGCCGCCGATGCCGGGGTGAAGCTGATCGCGACGACCACGGCGACGGCGAAGGGCACGGTCGCGGTCGACGAGATCGGCGCCGACGCCGACAGCACCCCGCTGGGAGGCGACGAGGGCGACGGCAGCGACGCGGCGTACGTCATCTACACGTCGGGCTCCACGGGAAGGCCCAAGGGCGTCGTCGTCGAGCACCGCAACACGATGAACCTGCTGCGCTGGGAGGCGGCCGCGTACACGGCCGAGGAGCTGCGGGGCATGCTCGCCACCGCGTCGATCTGCTTCGACCCGTCGATCACCCAGCTGTTCCTGCCGCTGGTCACCGGCGGCACCGTGATCCTCGCCGAGAACCTCCTCGCGCTGTCCACGCTGCCCGCCCGCGCCGAGGTCACCACCGTCTACGGCGTGCCGTCCGCCCTCAGCGTCCTGCTCCGCGAGCCGCTCCCGGACGGTGTGCGGGCCGTGTTCGCCGGTGGGGAGCCGCTGACCCGGGCGCTGGTCGACCGGATCTACGCCAACCCGGGCGTGCGGCGGGTGCTCAACCTGTA